>CAKSGI010000109.1 GCA_934454005.1 uncultured Eubacteriales bacterium
TGGTATATCTGGCTGGACGAAATGCGGAAATCTTAATGCTGGGAGATAGTTCCGCAGGATGCGCCGAGGATTATCAGAGAGCCAAATATTTGGCAGAGGGAATGGTACGAAATTATGCAATGGGAACCATCGGCAAGACCACATCCAGAGATCTTTTGATGGAAGCGGACCAAAAATCGATGGAGATCTTAAAACAATATCAGGAAAAATTGGAAGTATTACTGGATTATCTTTTGGATAAGGAAGTGATGTCCGGGGAAGAACTGTTGATGTATTTAAATAGGAAAGAACTGGTTGGAAAGGAAGAAGATATAAATGAGTGAGATGCTTAGAAAAAAGATGGTTGTAAAATCTGAAAAATATGGAGTTATGGGTGAAATTCTTGATTATGGAATGGTAATTAAACTGTTTTTCTCTTATCAGGGTAAGGATGTTGTAATAGGCTTAGACAGAACTTGGGAAGATACAGAAGATGCATGGAAGAAACGGGGACAGGAATTAATGGATTCTTATATGGAACACTTGAATGCAGAAGAAAAGAAAGCAATGTTGTTTTACTGGAATGTGAATTTTATTGAAGATGGGATTATGCTGGCCCATGGAAATGTTACGGGTCATCCGAAATTAGCTGACAGTTATTATATTCATACATCCGAAGTGGAAGAAATCTGTTTGGACAAAGATAAAGAAGAGGTCCTGATAAAGACAAATCATACGGTTTATCATTGCCCTTTTCGCTATTGTAATTTTGCAAAACAGGATGAAATGCCAGATCTCATACCGGAATATGCATGGCTAAAGGAACATTATCAGGGGGCAGCTTATGATCCTGAAATTGAAGAAGAGCAGGTTCTTCTGGTTTTGTCTAATTTTGATGATTATTTCTTTCACAGTATTTATTATAAGAAGAAGGGGGAAGAAAAAAGAAGGAATTATAGTAGTTATGCTCATATCGGGATGTTTCAGGACAGCTATCTAATTCATGTGGAAGACACTGAAATAGATCTGCGGTATTATCCCCACTTTGGAAATGTGGAATTCTATTCTCAGGAGACAGATGGAAAACGGTTCTTTATTGAAAATATTGGAAATAGCACTCTTTATGCAGAGGCAGAGGAGGGAACTTACTGCTTCTTACCAGGAGAGCGAAAAGAAATTATCAAGGAGAATGCAGAAAAAGAGAAGCCGGTTCTTCCAGGTGGAGATTTGTATCCGGCCGGTATTATCGAATAAAATATATTCTACCTTTTATATAATTTGACAAAAGAAAATAAATCATAGTAGTAATCTTCTTAAAACAAGGCTTTTGGAATGTAATGTTCCGGAGGCCTTTTATTTATGTTCGTTCCTATACGGAATTCCCTGGAAAATTCTGCATCAATCTCAGTTACAGCATAAGCCTTTCCGGATTTTGTGAATTTCAATGGTATGGTTCAATGAGCTAAATGTAAATCATTTTTTAATATTTTATTTTTACATATATAAATATGAAAAGCGTAATATTGAAAGGAAATAGAAAAATGATTAAAAATTGGAACGAATTAACACCGATCGAAAGAGAAGCAATGGAATTCTTGCTTCACCATGGCTGCAATGGAGTACAGGCGCAGAAATTTCTGGAGGAATACTGCCAGTCGCTTCCGGAGGGATTTGATCCTATTGAGTACATAAAAGAAAACGCGTATGTGCTTTATTTACGTGAGGTTATTCCGTTTGACGCGGCTGAGGGGATTGAAAAGGATTGTGGTGCTTATACGACAAACAGAGTTATGGTAATAAGAATATTGGCAACACTGCATGACCGGATTGGAAAATATATGGAAAACACGGGATCGGTATGGGGAAATGCAGAGAAACTGATTGCGGAGGTGATGGAGGATCTCCATATTGTAAATGGAAATAGTGAAGAAAAAAAGAAGCCTATTTATGATGCAATTAACCAGTGTCCTGAAAATCTGAACTTAATAATAAAACAAAAAGGCGAAGAAAAGTATATTACATGGTATCGGTGTGCAAAGAGGGAAGAGACTATTGCGTGTGGGGTTCGGAATATGTTGTATCGCAATTCTGCAGTGAGCAGTGAGATTGCAACGATGACCATGGAAAGAGAAGGAAGAGACTTACTTGCTTATCTGGATGAAGATCAAAAAGAGGCTGTTCGGACTGCAGTTTCATCAAAAATATGTATTATTGCAGGAGGACCGGGAACAGGGAAAAGTTTTGTCATAAAAACCATTTCAGATTTAATATCAAAAATCAAACCGAGATGCAGCATTAAACTGATGGCTTCAACAGGGAAAGCAGCACAAAATCTTCAGGAAAAAAGTGGCTATGCGGCCAAGACCATTCACCATGAATTACGAATTGTTGATGGAATGGGATATGAAAGCTGCTTGCAAAATAGCTTTATTGCTGTGGATGAAATGAGCATGGTGGATGAAAAGTTGATGGAAACGTTGGTAAATAAAATTAATTATTATAATTGTCAGCTGGTTTTAGTTGGAGACCCGGATCAATTGCCGAGCGTTGGAGCTGGAGCAGTTTTGAGAGATCTGATTCAATCTGGAAGAATTCCGGTTTGTTATTTAAACAATTGCCATCGCCAAAGGGAAGGTTCTGGAATTATAAAAGCAGCGTCCCTTATTAGGCAGGGAAACAGTGAAATAGATAATACCGATGATTTTCAGATAGAAACCTGTAACAGCGAGGATGTCCTGGTTGAGAAATTTATTCTTCAATATGAAAAGGGAGTTGAATGCTATGGATTACAACAGGTTATGGGACTGGTTGCCACACATGGTGGGAAAATGGGGGATATCAATTTGAATCGCGTCCTTCAGGAAAGGCTGAATCCGGAAAGAGATGAGAATGCAGTTTATTCTTTACAGGATGGAAATGAGTTAAGAGTAGGTGACCGTGTTATCCATACAAATCACAATTTGGATGATGTAAAGAATGGAGAAATTGGGCACGTGATCGCTGTTGAAAAGTCAGAAACGTCTACGGTTGTAAAAGTGCAATACAAAAATGGGTTAGATGGAAATAAAGAAGTTTTTTATCATGACGAGGAATGTGAAGATCTGAAATTGGCTTATGTAATCACAATTCATAAGGCTCAGGGATCACAATGCAAATGTGTAATTATGGGACTTAAGAAAGATTGTAGATTAAACACCAGAAACCTGTTATATACAGGAATTACCAGAGCCGAAGAACAGTGTTTTCTGTATGTAAATGGAACAGATACCTTAAAAAAGACCATTGAAAATCCCATATTAGATCAAAGAATAACATTTCTTTCTGAATTAATATAATTAAGAAACGTTTCTTAAAAAAGTTCTTAGATTCATATATAAGAAAACTGATTTGGTAATGAATGATATGATTTTAATTTTGTAGTACCTGGTTTACTTAGAAAGAATAGGAATGGGTTAAGGTGTGCTTTTTTCCTTATCAGGGTCGTTTTTGTTTTAGGAAGCCAGAACCCGCGCAAAATGCGGGCGCAAGCACATGGTTTCGGGGAAAGAATTCGCTTTTTCGGGAAAAGTGGTAAATGGTGAACCAAAATCCCGGCATGCGGTCGCTAAAAGCGGAATTGAAAATACAGGAGAGTGCTGTTTTGAATAATAAAATACAAGTGAGCAATCGGTTTGCTCAAAAAATGGTTAAAACAAATCTGTCTATATTGGAAAGCAAAATTCTAATATACATTCTGGGCCTGGTAAAACCCGCCAGGTATACAGATGGCATAAATGAATTGGAATACTTGTTTGATGTGGATGAATTTTGCGAAAAAGCAGGATATAAAAAAGGTGTCAGAAACAGAAAGAGGATTGAAGAAGCACTGTTTCACATGACGGAAGAGAAAACATGGGAAAAAGAAGGAGACTTTATTTTTATAGGAAACTATTTTCAAAGTGTATGTGAATCTGAAATAAAGAATGTTTATGTAGTTGCATTGGACGAAAAATTGGAAGACGAGCTTTTTGATCTAAAAAGCTATGTTTCTTTTGAAGAATCGATTGCATATCGATTTACGAAAAAGTATTCACTGATCCTGTATTTATTGTGTAAATCCTGGAAAACGGCAAGAAAGTTTTCTGTTACGATTTCAGAATTGATGTTTCTTTTAAATATTACGGGTAAACATGACAGCCATCATTTGAAAAGGGATGTACTATATCCTGCCATCGAAGAAATTAATAAAGTTTCTGATCTATTCATTTCCTTGGAGGATAAGAAGGTAGACCGCAAGACGACTGGCTCTTTCCTTATCAGGGTTTCGGCTAAAGGGACGGAAAATTCGGATTTTACTTTGGAAGCGGTTATGAAAAAGTATCAGCTGACAGAGAAAGACGTTATTCACCTGATTGAAGAACATGAAAATAAGAATGAAGTCCAAATAGAAAACGATTTGTACAAACTCTTTTCTTTCCCGAACATGAAAAGTGGCAGAAAACAGGATCCCGAAATAAATACCAATGAATTGGGGATGGGTTTGATGGGGTTAGAAATAAATGAAGAAATGACAGAGGAAGATGAGTTTCCGTTCTAATACAAAGGGATTATACAAATCAACCGTAGGGGTATGCTGTGAAATAACCTGATAAAAGAAAGATTTTGAACCTTATGGATAACCTGATTTCTGCGTAATGATGATCTGAATGAAATAAACGACCTCGTATTTGACTCATTTGGGGCTGAAAAATAAAACAGACGATAAAAATGTTGTATAGAAATAAAAATGCATATATGAGCCTATTTGGGGGCGCTCTGAAGCGTTTGGCAATTTTATCTTCTTGAATAGATGAATTTGTAGATGTATTTTGCATACATAGTGCACAAATAAAAAATATATAGAAGGCCGAGTATGTGCATATTGACAACTGAAATAAAGAGTAGAAGTAAAATCGGAGATGTATTTCATGCGTTGATGTATGACCAAAGCATAGCTGCAATTCTTTTACCTATGTTTTCGTTTGCTTAAACTCTAATAAAACATTTGGGAGATGATTATAAAAAATATGTCCAAATAGTTATGCAATGAAGAAAAATAGCAGGGATTTTTACATTTATTTTACATATACATTATGAAAAGAAAATGAAATTCAGTGATAATCACTTTGCACGTTTTATCTTCTAAATGATATGAATTGTATTCTGCAAAAAAAAAAAGAGAAGAATTCCAAAATGGATAAAGAGGCAGAATACGTCATAAAGAAGAAAAACGAAAGAGAGATAAAAACTGATTTCACCAAATGCAAAAAACATACCACTTTTCTACATTTCTTTTACATATTGTAATTGTAAGAATAAATTGCAGTTGAGAAAAGATAGAAGAAGAAGGAGGCAGGAGAGATGACTTTACACTGGTTATTCCTGGTGCGCGCGCCGGATTAGAAGGGAGAATATGAATAATGAAAACAGGTAGGAAATCGGACTACCAAAATAATTGCTTATATAGAGTGAAATCACTCATTAAAATGGAGGAAAATATTATGGTACTAACAAAATATATTGCTGATGAAAACTATACAGAGATGTATGGAGATATGTCTTATGATATGGAATTCGAATTTGCATTTCATGAATTGGTTGAAAAGGGCATTTTGGATGAAATTATGGATGTTCTAAAGAACAAATATGGTTATCAAGACATTGATCTGACAAAGATGTTGTTTTATCCAGAAACGGATCTGGCTGTTCGAACAGTGAACGATCGAATTGTCAAAGAACTTAGGGCAATCGATGACCGAAGTGAAGATCGGGAGCTTCATGAGAGAATAGACTACCTGTTTAATCTTTATAAAGATGGCCTGGATGAACGCGAATGTGCTTTAAAAGAGGGAACCTATAGAAATCCAATATATTACGAATGCGTACGCGACCAGTTGGAATTGGAAATGCGTATCAAGGGACTTGATGTTGCTTTTACCTACAATCGAGTGAACGGTATTGAAAATGATAAAGAACTCATCCGAGAATGGGATGAATTGGTAGAGAAGCAGTATCAGGAGGAAATGCTGGAGTGCTAAATACAAATAGCTGGTGCATTTCTTGTGCACCAGCTATCAGGTACTCAAATAGTAACTTGTTAACAAAAGGATTCAAGAGGAGAGATTTATTATGAAATTAATCGTCAATCACAAAAAGTATGATACCGAGACGGCAAACTTGATTGGAAAGTGGAGCGGCTTTGCATTTATGCGGCCGGAAGCCGCTCAATACGAGGAAGCTCTGTATCAAAAAAGTAACGGAGAATATTTTTTGTATGGAACTGGAAATGAATGTTCAAGATATGGGCATTACATGGCAAACAATTCGATGCTTCCGGGGTGGGATATCTGCCCATTGTCAGAAAAGGAAGCTCAAGAGTGGGCAGAAATGTATTTGCCTGTGGATACCTATGAACATTATTTTGGAGTAATTGAAGAATGAGTAGCTTTATAATGCAAGTGTAGGGTCAAAGTGCCCTTTATCAAGGAGGTATTTTATGGCAAAGTACAATGTAACATTTTCCTGTGGACATCAGGAAAGACGAGAGTTGTTTGGAAAAATGCAAGGGCGTTATAGCACAATTGAATATT
>CAKSGI010000110.1 GCA_934454005.1 uncultured Eubacteriales bacterium
AGGTGCATCGATTTCAGTTAATTTTTTAAATATTTCCTTTCTTATATCTATAGATATATCCGGATCGACATCTATAGAATATTCAAATAAACTGTCATTTTGGTTTGGGTTAGATATTTCATTAATAGAGATGATTCCGGAAATATTAGACAGTTCAGTAATTATATTTTCTGGGGTGCCATATATTTGAACAGCATAACGTTTGTTTTGAGTAATACATTTTGAAAGATTGTCAGGAGTATCATCTGCTATAATTTTTCCGTTATTGATTACAACAACTCTGTCGCAAACTGCTTGTATCTCGGATAAAACGTGAGAAGATAAAATAACTGTATGTTTTTTGCCAAAAGTTTTTATAAGGTTTCTAATTTCTATAATCTGTTTTGGATCTAATCCTACTGTGGGTTCATCCAAGATTAAAACGGGTGGATCCCCAAGCAAAGCTTGAGCAATGCCTACTCTTTGTTTATAACCCTTTGATAAATTTTTAATAAGTCTTTTTTTTACATCACTTATCTTAACAAGATCGCATATGTGTGATATATGTTCCTCTTTTTCTAACTTAATCTTTTTCAAATCAAACATAAATTTTAAATAGGATTCTACTGTCATATCTAAATACAAAGGAGGTATCTCTGGAAGATACCCTATTTTAGATTTGACTTTTATAGGATTATCCAAAAGGTCGAGATTATCGATGCTAACAGATCCATCAGAAGAAGAAAGATATCCTGTAATAATACTCATAGTTGTACTTTTTCCGGCACCATTAGGCCCTAAAAATCCTAGAATTTCTCCTTCTTTAACAGAAAAGCTTACATCATCAATTGCCAATTTACTACCATAGCGTTTAGTAAGATTTTTTATTTCTATCATAGATTTTGCTCCTTTTAAATCGTTTATAAAAGATAAAAAAATTATAACATAATCATTTATTAAATAAAAGGCATTTTTGGCCTTATAGATAATTATTAACAATAAAGTTACAAATAGGACACAAAATAAGTTATATATTTTTTTGATACGAGTTTGATCAGCAAATATTTAAGACAGGTATTACTTAAAAATGGTGTTTAACCATATATTTTTTGTGAATATATATATACTTTTTGTGATAGGAGCTGAAATAAATGCCTATAAGAATAGAAGATTCACTTCCAGCCAAATATATATTAGAAAAAGAGAATATATTTGTTATGACTAAAAAAAGAGCAAACTCTCAGGATATACGTCCAATAAAGATAATAATTTTAAATTTAATGCCTGTTAAGTCTGAAACTGAAACACAATTATTAAGACTTTTGAGTAATACCCCGCTACAAGTAGATATAGAACTTTTACAGACGACTACACATAAATCTAAAAATACTAGCTCGGAATACTTAAAGAAGTTTTACAAAACATTTGACAATGTAAAGTTACAAAAATTTGATGGGATGATTATAACAGGTGCTCCTGTAGAGAAGATTGATTTTGAAAAAATCGATTATTGGGATGAATTGTGTAAAATAATGGAGTGGTCTAAATCTAATGTGTATTCCACGCTCCATATTTGTTGGGGGGCTCAGGCAGCATTATACTATCATTATAATATACCTAAAATTTTACTTAAAAACAAAATATCAGGGATATACAGTCATAAGGTTTTAGACAAATTTAGTCCTATAGTCCGTGGCTTTGATGATTATTTTATGATGCCACATTCAAGATATTCTAAGTCAGATGAACTTTATATTAAAAAGAATGAGGATCTTGTTGTTCTTGCCGAATCAAATAAAGCTGGTTTTGCAATAGTTACGGACAGATTTGGTAGACAACTTTTTATATCTGGACATTTTGAGTATCAAAGTGATACTCTTAAACAAGAATATTTAAGAGATTTAAAAAGAGGTATTAATCCATTGTTTCCGGAAAATTATTTAAAAGATAACGATTTATCTATTTCACCTGTAAGAACATGGTCTAGCCATGCTTCTCTTTTTTACTCAAACTGGCTTAATTATTTTGTTTATCAAGAAACGCCATACGATATTTCAAAAACTTTTTAAAATATAGTCTATAATAAAAAATGTTTCAATAAATTCACTTTTTTTGTTTACTTTTATGACTTTTTTAATTATACTTATAATATATTTATTTTTTCAATGTTAACTATGTATTGCTGATGTTAATTAGGAAAGGATGATTCTTGTGACATCAACCCATCTTTCTAATACTCAAGAGATTAAAATAAGGTTAAAAGAAATCTTAGAAATATTAATGACAAATGAGGTAACTAAACCTTTAACTCCTCAAAAACTTAAATCTATTTTGGTAGCACTTGGCCCTCAATTTTTAGAATTAGGAAGAATATTATCTGAACAAAATACGTTTTTACCAGAAGATTATTCTAAAGAACTATATAATCCAGATCCAGTACGTTCGATAATTAACTATAGTAGTTTAGTTTATATAATTGAAACTGAATATGGAACAACATTGAGTGATGTGTTTACGGAGTTTAGTGAAGAACCTCTATTTGCCTCACCTCTTTATCAGTGTCACAAAGCAATTTTGAAAGATGGCTCTGAAGTAATTGTAAAAATTCAAAACCCAAAATTAAAAATGTCTATTCCCAGAGATATTGAACTAATGAAAAAGGCTATTGGTGTTTTAAATCCCGCTCCCGATGTGGAAAAAAGAAATATTACTTTAAGTGAAATTTTTAATGAGCTTTGGACTATATCAAAGAGAGAACTTAATTTTTTTGTGGAGTCTAGCAATACTAATAGGTTTTATAAATTAAATTCTAATAAAGATAATATATTATCCCCAAAAGTGGATCCTAAATATAATACGCCGAATATTATTGTTATAGAGTATATTGAAGGGACTCCTTTAAGTGATTTAAGCTCCATAAAATCTCAAGTTAATAATTTGTCGGATGTATCAGACATTGTTTCTAAGAATTATATAAAACAAATTTTTATTGATGGTTTCTTTCATCCATATCCTGATTCGAGAAAAATTCTATTTAGAAATGGAAATATCGTTTGGACTGATTTTTCTGTTATGGGGGAATTGTCACCATATGATCTCGAGGCATTAAAAAATACAATTAATGCAATAAAATCTGGAGATACAGATGTACTGAGAGATATTTTGCTTACAGTTAATACAAACAGTGCTCAAATAGATGAGTCTAAATTAAATAGTTCGCTGAAAGATACTTTTGATTTTGAGCATATAAAAAAGTTAAGTGCTAATCCATTTCCAGTTACTAATATAATTAAATCATTACTATCGATTTTAAATGTATATAATATATATTTTCCGGAGTCTTATTCATATTTATTGTTTGGATTGATATCTATTGAGTCTATACTGTTAGAGATAAATCCAAAATTAAATTTAGTTGATTCAATTAAGAATATTGTTTTTGTTAATGATAGACAAGATGAGAAATCTGTAAAAAGTAAAGAGTCACAATATATACAGAATAACGAGGAATTAACTGAAAATAAAATAATTAACGATAAATGTCAAGAATACAATGATAGACAAAATATTAAATTTAGTAATGATGATGACAAGGCAAAATCTGTCAATTTATCTCACAAAGAAAAGCTTGATCAGGCGATTAAAAAATTATTTGAAGTTGAAAAAAGTAATGACGTTTGTTCAGACATTTTAGCCGAAACAGATAAAAAATTAGATGGTACAGATTTATCTAAAGGTGAAAAATCAGATGATATTGATATTGCACATATAGCAGATGTACTAAGAGTTCAAAATCATAATAAGGCAAGGTTAGATGTAAAAGTTAAAATCGATAGAACATCTGTATTAGAAATTTCTAATATAGCTCATAGTTTTATACTTGCGTTGCTTGCAATATGTTTTTTAATAATATCTTGTATTACATTATCTTTAAATTTAAGTGTTCCCAGTATATTGGGGATATCAGCTTTGACATTCTTATCATTTTGTGTTTCCGTAGTTTTAATAGTTTGGATATTAGTGAGGCTTATACGCAACCGGTAGTTCAAAATAATAAAATGAGGATTTGTTATTTATGAAAACTAAAGAAAAATTTGAGAAACCTTATATTGTAAGTATCGATTCAGCACAGCAAATTGATAAATCTTTTGCAAAGGGTCTTAACTTTTATAAAATTGTGTGGATTTTTCTTATAGGAGCAATTATCGGATTTATAGCAGAAACACTTTTTGCTTTTGTAGAAACGAGGCAGCTTGTAAGTAGAGCAGGACTTGTTTTTGGGCCGTTTAAACCAATCTATGGTTTTGGAGCGGTTGTTTTTACGTTATTGTTATATAAAATACGAAAAAAAAATATTTTTATATTATTTTTATTAAGTTCTTTTATCGGCGCAGTTTTTGAGATAATCTGCTCGTTATTTGAGGAATATGTTTTTGGCGTCGAGTATTGGCAGTATAAAGGCTCATTTTTAAATATTGATGGACGGACGAATTTGTTTTATTCAGTATGCTGGGGAATATTAGGGGCCTTATTTATAAAATTTGTATATCCACTCATAAGTGATTTGGTAGAAAAGATACCTAATAATGTTGGAATATTTTTAACCTGGGTAATATTTATGTTTTTAGTGATTGATTTAACTTTAACAGGAGCAGCCATTTGGAGATGTGTAGATAGAAATTATGATATAGATCCCGGAAATTGTGTTGATGTATTTTTAGATAAGCATTATGATGACGATTATTTATCAAAACTTTTCCCTAATATGACTATTTTATAATTGTTTTAATAAAATATTGTGCGTTATAATATTTCCCTCAAGCTAGAAAATTAGATCTAGTTTGGGGGATTTTATCTATTGAAAAAACGTGAACAAACACAAAAGCAATTTTAAAAAGTAATGAAATTGATTTATAAAAGGAATTAAAAAATGAATAATGTTGATTTATTTATAGATTAATCGAGTAAATATGTATAAATTTAATTAAATTCTAAAAATTGTTCTAAAAATGTGATTATAATAAACTTTATAATTTTAGCATTAATTTTGATAAAGTGCTTGACTTTTTTGTTTTTTTAAGATATAATTTATTTTGTTGGTTGATTATCGAGTTAAATTTAAGAGAAAGGGGTTTAAGAATTTGCATAATCGTATGCGTGTTAAAATGAAATTTATTAAGTATTTCGATAAAAAAACCAATTAAAAACAAATAATTATTTTTTATCAGGAGGAATTTAAAAATATGAAAACTAAAATTTTATCTTTAATTTTATCATTGGTAATGGTAATAACAATGGTACCCAAGTTAGAATTAAATGTTAGTGCAGATAATTCTACTATAACAGATGAACAAGGCATAGATTATAAATTAAACGATGATGGCACGGCCACCGTTTTGGGGCCAAAAGAAGGTGTTAAGATTGGCACAAAGTTTGTAATACCGGCAGAAATCAATGGTTACAGGGTAACAATAATTGCAGATGATGCATTCAATGTTAGACGCATGAGTGATGAATTTTGTGACTCTTATAACTCTTATGACATAGATGACTACACATACTTAAAGAGATGGGGTAAATTAATAGTAGAATTTTCATCTCTAAATAATATAGAGATAATTGGAAAAAGAGCGTTTAATAAATGTTTCATCCCAGCAGGAGAAATAATTCTAGATCATCTAAAAGAAATTGGAGATGGGGCTTTTGAGAATTGTAGTTTTGCTGAAGGAGCAGAGAGGCACTTTGAGATTGAGTCAGGCGGCGATTCTACTAATTATATGCGTGAGTTTGTCATAATAGATATTTCGAAAAGTTTAACAACTCTTGGACAAAAGGTATTTTTCAATACTTTTGGTTTAAAGGAAGTAAAACTTCCTAAAGATTTCTCAAATCATCTTAACTTTGCGTTCGCAAAATGCTACGATTTAGAAAATTTAGATGTGCCGGCAGGTGTGACAAAGTTTAACAATTGGGAGTTCGCGTATTGTAAAAATCTAAGACTAGATAAGCTTCCGCCTAACCTAACGGAAATAGGGGATAGCGCATTTTATGAATGTAAAAACTTACGTTTCAAGAAACTTCCGGATGGCTTGCGCAAAATTGGAATAGATGCATTTAACGGGGCTAAAATGGAAGAATTGACCATTCCATACGGTTGGACTGAAATTCCTGAAGCTATGTTATATGGAGCTGAAATAAACTTAGTAAACATGCCGATTACTATAGAAAGTATTGGAAAGAATGCATTTGCATATAGTGAACTAACATCGATAAATGTTGAGGCGGATTCAGGAATAGTAAACATTCCGAGTGGTGTAAAATATATTGGAGAAGGTGCATTTAAATTATGCAAAAGAATTAGGTCTGTAAATATTCCAGCTAGTGTAAGTTATATTGAAAAACTTGCTTTTTTTGGTAATGATAACCTAACAGCAATAAATGGCATGATAGATTCAGGAGTAGTAAACATTCCGAGTGGAGTAGAATCTATTGGAGAAAGTGCGTTTGGAAGTTGTAGAGGAATTAAATTGCTAAATATTTCAAATAGTGTAAGTAAGATCGAGAGAAGAGCATTTGCAAATTGTATTAACTTAA
>CAKSGI010000111.1 GCA_934454005.1 uncultured Eubacteriales bacterium
TCATTACGCATATAATACCAGCTTTTTTAATTCGACTCTGGCAAGATACCCAAGAAGAACTTGTGAAGCTACTTTTGATCAATTAATGAATTGTATTTGGCTTGATAACAGTAAAGGATTCAAAGAAAGCATGAATTTTGCAGATATATATAATCTTATATTCCCGCTTATAATTGAAGAGAAAAATGTAAAAGGTAAAAACATTATGCTTTCTAATCCATATCGATAACTAGTTTACATTAAACAGTAATGAAAAGTTGCGCTGATTTTTATACAGAAAAGAAGATATTCATGAACAAGGAACTATGAAGCTATGCCTAATGGAGGATGCAAAGTAGATTATAAAAGAATTACAGATTCCATTAAGGTAAAAATTTTGAAACAAATGGTTCTTAAATATATTCGAATAGTTATGTGGAATACTCTGTTCTATGAGTTTTTCGTACAATTATAGAAGAATAGCGTCACATAGATAGATGTGAGCAATGCGCCGCACAAGCATGTTAATATTGAGGAATTATGAGTATGCTCTGTGTGATTTTGCGTTTGTTGTCTGTGTAGCTGCTTCGAGATAAACTTGGCGGCAAGTAGGCGTAGCAAATGTGACCGATTGGGCTTTATCCTTTTGAATGGACTGATGAAAAAAGAAACGGCATGACCGAAGTCAGGCCGCATCTTCAACGCATTAGTCTTTCATCTTTTTTGAATTTTACTGTTTTGTAACCACTCGACAGTCTGTCAGTGAACCCGTTTGCAACAATTATGAAATTATTTTGCGATATATTCTTTCTAAGCCGCTCAATTAGAACGTATTAGTTATTTTATATCTTCCCATGTAATAATATTAGGGCAAATAAGTAAATTCTCTTTCAATTCAGCGGGATCCATAAACTCTGCTGTTTGCGCGTTCACTATCATTGTTCTATACATTGACCGTGCTATTGGGGCTGCTTCTAAATCTTCTTTGTATTCTTTTGTCTTTTCCTTTGGATTATAATAATAATCACACTCTATTTGCCAAATTGGGAAAAGCACATCTTCATCATTTTCTCCAATATAACAACAATATCCAAATCTTACCGCATATATGTTCCGAATATTTCCTTCTTCAATCTTATTTTGTATAGTCTCAAAAATTTTATTTATATCTGCAAGAGGAACATCATCATATTTCTTTTCAATTTTCATTAAAGGAGCTAATCGGACATTATATCCGCCATCATTATAATCCATATAATTCCAACATGAAAAAAAATCTCCCCATCTGAAAGTTTTTGATCTTTTCCAGCTTTCAGGTTTCTTAAACCCTATCGTTTTCTCGGATATTCCTACCACAGGATCTCCAGCACCCATCAAAATGGGTATTCCCTCTACTTTTTGTCTTAACGTATATATATATCCTGGTCGGCTATTTTCTACTATTTGTACCCAAGAAAAAACCAGTTCAAGATCAAAATCCGGGAAAAAAGTTTGAAGGTTACTTGTTATTTTTTCCATTTCTTTTTTTATTATTGCATTATCCGCTGCTTCACTAGAACAGAGTGTTTTTCCTACTGGGATTTCTTCATTATTATAAAAAACTTCTTTTGAGTCACTTGGATCGCATATTATTGATATATCGGTATTACCCTCTATAAATATGTGTATATCGTAAGCAAATCCGTTATTATTATATACAAAATGTTTTGCTCCATCTTCTTCTGTTTCAGACACATATTTACTGCATATATTGTAAATTTCACAATTTTCATATTTGGGCTTTTCAACAGCTACTATTGGTACAGATTCAATTTCTGGAATTATAACATCAGAATTGATATATATATTTCTCCCATATTTATCTTTACAATCAAACACCACTTTGTTCGGATTTTGTTCCCGAATTGTTTCTATGCTTTGATAGCCTTCTGCATTACAAATAAATGGAACAAGCATCAATACGACAAGAACAAAAGCGCTTCTCATTCTTTTTCCCATTTCCATCTAGCTCCTTTTTTATAAAACGCTGGAATGAGAACATTCTCATCCCAGCACTTTATATGATTATGAATTAGAAATACATATTCCCGTGGAGAGTTACATTGCTTACTCCGTCGTAATCATAATGATTGGTATTACCGCGTCCAGAAATAGAGTAGTAATAGGAATCATTCTTAATGCTATTACTCTGAATCGGTACATTCATATTCACTGTACACCATTTAGCACCACAATTGACGCGCGTATATACATCACCTTCCAAGGACTTTCTGCCTCTAAAATGGTTCGTATAGCTATCAGAGCCTCCCGTCACCCAGTGACGCACATAAATCATGTTATTATTTACGGTTTTCTTGAAAGCATCTTCTTCGTCCGTATAAGAATCCGAATTCACACACTGAACATAAATGCTAAACGGACGCGCCGTTCCCACATCAGCCATTGCAGTGACAATATTCCCCAAACTCATAACGAGCAGCATGGCTACAAAAAACACTGCCATAAATTTCTTCATAAAATGTACCTCCCTAGATTTTTCTTTCGATCATTTTCATTGTGCTATCTCCTTTCTTGTGGTATACTACTTATAATCCTTGTGAACTACATCGCCTATGGCGATGGCAGCCCCCCGGCTAAGTTTACAAGGATTATTTTTGTATACCTTTCGCTTTCAAGCCATTGGTATCACCTTCTTGTTCTAGAATTTCCGAGTCTTTTTCGGAGTGCATTTTACTTTTTCGTTCGCTTTGTTTCTGGTTTTATTATAGCAGATTTTTCTGTTTTATTTTTCAACTGGCACGAATTGTGGCTCTGGTGGCACGAATTTTTACCATGTGATTACATTAGGACACTCAAGGCATTTCTTATTGGGGGTTTCCCTGTTTATAACATCTCCTGTCTGAGCATTGAAACAAAGTTTCTTAAAGTTATAACCGTCTCTAAAATCTGTACTGTCCGTATTTTCTCTTATATCTCTACTCAAATCTGACAAATAATCGCATTCCATTACCCAAATCGGATATAAAACATAAGACACTTCCTGTTGATTTTGCATATTTTCTTCAGGGTCTAAAAAAAGTCCATATCCTAGTCGTAGTGAATATATATTTCTAATATATCCTTTCTTTAACTCATTTTCAATATTACTTATAACATCATCAATAGATGCAAGCGGAACATCTTCATATTTTTCATCAATCTCTTCTAAAAAACAATTTTCCATAAATAAATCTTCATAAGGATACATAACTTCCGCCTCATTTTGAAGATTTGAAATATATCCTAGTTTATCAAATTCAGTTTCATTTATTTTTGTATCCATCAATTTGGAATAATCGTACATATTATTTGCCTTCATAAGAATTGGAATTCCATGAAGCTTTTGAAAATAGTGTATATTGTACGTCCCGGATGGATATTCATTATATATTTCGCCCAAAGATTTATTTTTATTTTTCTTCCGTAATCTTCCTCGTATTTCTATATAATCAATTTCTATTTTGTCATTGTCACAGGAAGGATAATAGTGTTTAAGTACTATTTCTAGATAATTTAAAGCATCACTTAATGAATAGTTGTTATTCTCCGCATGTAGTTCGCCAATATCGGTATATTCCCATGGGTAAAATACTGATTTATCGTATCCAGCGTTTGTTTCTCCATGTATTTTGCTTCTTAAGTTTTTGGCGTCATTACATGTAACGAGTATACTTTGTTCTATAGTTTCTACTCCATCGGATATACTAATTTCTACTTTATGCGTTCCTCCGCCGTTTTGCAAATTAACTTTTTCCAATCCCACATCTTCATATTTTAATAAATATCCATTCATTCCTTGAGAAACGATGTTTTTATTGTTAATCATTGATTCCACATCTGGCATTAGTGCATTTACTTTCAATATCGGTAATTTTTCTACGTTTGGAATTATGATCGGTATATTTACATCAATATTCCTTTTTCTAATAGGATATGACGCTTGTAATGTAGTTTTGTTAGACTCCAATTCATTTAATTCAATAATACTTTTCTTCTCAGCTAATACGCCTGTAAACGCCTGCATTATGAATGTAAATACCAGTATAGCAACACCTATTTTCTCTTTATTCATTTTCTTCTCCTTATTTGTTCTTAAGCTAATTCACTTTTAGAAATAGGCGAGAGAATATCTCTCTCGCCTATTTTTATTTAATCTTGGGTCGGGTAATTCGGATTATAAGTGCCATACAGCCACAAAGTGGAAATACCATCGTAATTATAGTAATTGGTATTCCCTCGTGCAGATACCGTATAAAACTTTCCAGCCTTGATGTTGTTATTCTGAATCGGAACAGTCAAACCCTGTGTACACCATTTCGTACCACGAGTTGTCCATGTATTACTGCTTTCACTTGGAGCCTCCAAACCGCGAAAATGGTTTGTATACTCTTCGGTATCGACGCTATCTACATGAGAAACATAGATAGCTGCATTCGTGTCATTAATCTTTTTTTCCCGAGGTGTGACCATCTGATAGTTCGTTGTGCTATTGCTAAAAACTTTAATTTCAAAGGGCGTAGTAGCACTAGCAGCACCAGCCGCAGTCACCATCAAAACAGTTGCAAAAAATACACCCCAAATTTTCCGCATAAAATGTACCTCCTCAGATTTTTCTTTCGATTATTTTTATTGTGTTATCTCCTTTCTTGTGGTATACTACTCACGATCCTTGCGAAACACATCGCTTTTCAGTGGTGTGTGCCCCCTCTGGCTTTATTTGCAGGGATCATTTTTCATATCCACGTTTCTCGCAGCCCATTGGAATCACACCCTTTCTTCATATAAATTCTAAACCTCCGATCTTCAGTCGGAAGAATTAGGCTTTTCATGGCTCTATTTTTACACCATCAGTTCTAACTTAAACTGATTATTTACTATCTTTCTTCGGAATTTTCTCCAGAATGCCATCTTTAATTTCAAAGACTTCATCACATGCACGGCTGATATCAGAAGCGCTATGGCTTGCAAGCAAAATCGTTTTGCCCTGCGATTTTAGTTTTTGAAACAACTCATGAATTTCATGGATACCATCCTGATCTAATCCGTTAAATGGCTCATCCAGAATGAGAAGCTGAGGATCTTCCATAATGGCCTGTGCGATGCCCAAGCGCTGCCGCATTCCAAGCGAGTATTGCCCAACCGTTTTTTTATTGTCTGGATCCAGCTTTACCATCTTCATAACCTCTCTTGCCCGCGCTTCATCAGCTTTATGAGATACACCAGCAAGGAGTTTTAAGTTTCTAAGTCCGCTATAATGAGCGAGAAAGCCAGGTGTTTCGATGATAATTCCCGTACTTTCGGGAAAATCAACATCTTTGCCGATCACCTTTCCATTGACAATTACTTTACCGCTCGTCGGTCGGGTGAAGCCACAAATGCAACGCATAAGGGTCGTTTTGCCACTTCCATTCACACCCACTAGACCATAAATTTTTCCTTCTTCAAGTTTTGCCGTCACATTCTTTAGGACAGTCTGCTTTCCATATATCTTCGTGATATTCTGAATTTCGATCATTTTCTCTGCTCCTTCATTGCTTGCTTTCGGCATGGAAGTTTAGTTCAACACGTTTTACACTAATCATCATTACTACGACTAGGCTGACGATTAACGCTGCATATACACCTATGACCTTCAAGAACTGCTGAATTTCTTTTCCGTCATAGCCGGATATGATATTATCCAGCGTTGCGTATTGGATCGGAAGAATAAGCTGAAACGGAAAAGCTTCAAACAAAATTGTCACATTGGCAACCATAAGGAACGCATACATCAACACGCCAAAGACCGGCGAACCCCATACGCCGAACATCAGGATTACAAAAACCATCGTCAACCAGAAGCAGAATACTGGAATCATCGCAAGAAGCGTTGCTGTAAATGGAGTATAATTATTCAAGATAAACTCACTTATCAAGGCTTCGTAAGACTCAATTTCACCCGATGCAATTCTTGCTGCATCGCTCCACCCATTACCGGGCGTAACCAGCGGAAGCGCCATCAGCGCTATAAAAAGCGCTATAAGTGCAATCATCGCAACAACCATCATCAAGCAATATAGAAGCTGCGCAGCCATCCATCTACAACGACTGCTTCTAATCAGCGAGTATTGCTGATATGCGATTCTGCGCGGAAGTTCACTAACCATAATCAAAAAGAGAACCGTTGTCATAGGCATGTTACAGCCAAACTTAAATTCATAGAACAATGTTTCACCAAGGTGCATGGTGTAACCTGTTTCATTCAGCTTCATTTCATAGCCGCACATTTGAAGGTAACAAATCGCAGCAATAAACAACAGCATTAGTATAGTTCGGGGCGAACGGAGCCACGAATCAAAGTTTGCAAGCGCCATTGAC
>CAKSGI010000112.1 GCA_934454005.1 uncultured Eubacteriales bacterium
ACTCCATCAAAAACTTTGGCTTACAAGTTTCATTTAATCTTTTATATGCTGTCTTTTTATCATCGAAGTTTACACCTAAATTCGAATTATTCTTTTTGTTGTAAACAAGAACACAAAAATCCTCTACTAAATTTCTTAATTGTGCTAGAATATTTTGAGATAATAGTCCTCTATTCATATCAGAACCATATTCAATATTATCACATATAACTTTATTAGTATTTTTAATTTCCATTAATACTTCTTGATTCATGACTCACCTCCTAAAAAAGAGCATATTCCATATAAAATTGAAATACGCTCTACAATTTAAATACATTATTTCAATAATTCGTCAAACAATTTCCATTGAGTTGGATCCTGATTATATGGAACATAAGGCGTACTTTCAAAATACTTAAATTTTTCACCATCAAGAATTACAAGTCCACCAAACAGATTATGTCCTTTATTTCTCTCATCGTATATATATTTATATAATGCTGTTGCTTTTACGGCATCATCAGCTGCAAATTGTCCGCCTTTAGTATCAAATATACCAATACTTCCATCTTTAAACTTTATGATAAAATCTGGTTGGAAAGTTGACTTATCAGCTTTTTGAATTCCAAAATTGTCTTCCATATGTTCTGATCCATTTTTCCAGAACCAATCAATTTCATTCTCATGTGAATCTAAATATTTTATAAATTTCATTTCAAGTTCATTAACCTTACCGCCTACTCTTTCAATAAATAGTGGCTGATATAATGATAATTTTGATTCAACAACTTGATTTGTTTCAGGATTATAATTTTTTTCTGGAGCAATTTCCCATTCATCATTGAATCGTTCATCACTCTTAGCACTAACTTCTACTTCATGTATAGGCTTATATTTATCTGTTGAGGTATTAATAATCTGTGCAAATATATCATAATTTGAACAAATAAGATTTTGAATATACATAATTCCACCTTTAGCAGTTTCTAAGCCTAAATACTTTTTAAAAGTAATAAAGATAGCATTTTTAACTGTTGGTATTGATCTTTTAGGAGCAAAACCATTTAGGTTTGAATTTATAATTTTTTCGAACTTAGCTTGTAAATCTGATGGGCTTGAATAAACACCAAAAAGATTTGATTCTTCTAATTTTATTCCTTTATCTACATCTTTTGAATCAACATATACATTACTCATAATAGAATCTGTTTTTCCATAATCGGTAGTTATTCCCTTTTCTTTTAATTTTTCATTATTATCATAAAAGAAAGTTTGTGGAGGAATATAATTATCTTCAGTAATTTGAGTAATACCAAAATACTTACAGAACTCATGTTCAAATACTTTATAATATGAAGAAGTAACATCTCCATAATCAACTCTATTATGATAGTATGATTTTAAATATGTTGTAGTATATTTATCTGATCGTTTTGCATTTAAACTTTTAATAATATTTGGATTATATATTTCTGGCTTAATTGCAATTGATTGAACATTAGTATACACATAAGATCTATTTAAATCTTCCTCTTGATAATGTTTTGCTTCAGGCATTCTTAATACTCTACCTACTGTTTGTATTTCAAATGTAATACTATTTGTTTCTCTAAATTTAACTAATATTTGTGCTCTTGGACAATCCCATCCTGTATCTATTGCCATCTTAAATATTAAATATTCAACTTTACTATCTAATGGTAATAATGTTTCTGCATCTTTATTTATTGCTTCATCTGATAACCATACAGCAACTTTTCCATTATCAATTGTTGCACCTTTTGATTCTAAAAATTTTAATACATTTTCTTTCTTTTCTTCACCTGCTACAGAGTTAGGTAGTTGAATAAGAACTAATGGTGTAATTTGGTTTGATGTTTCATTATTTGAAAGAGCTTTAGAATATTGTTTCTTTAAATGTTCTTGCTTCATGTATGCAGATTCAAGTATTAATGTTTCAGAATCTAGCTCATCATCAACAATTTTATCAATATCTTGATTAATGATTATCTCTTTTTTAATCATTCCTTCGCTGATAACATCATTAGGTTTTACTACAACTGGATAAGCACCATTCATCAATACTGGTGTTGCACTCATCTCAACAGTTAATTCTGGCTTAATAATATTATCTCTTATTTCTGTTGCTCTATCAGTTGTTGCAGCAACGTGACTTTCATCTATTATTAATATAATTTTTCTTCCAGTAGCTCTTGTATTTTCTAATACTTCAGGGAAATTAATAGTTTCTTTGTCTTTCATAACCACATTTTTAAAATCACCAGTTTTTTTATCTTTCGTTCTTATCTTTTCCCAGTTAACAAATACAATTTCATTTTTATCAATTTCAGATCTGCTTCCGAAGAATTCTTCCTCTAATAAACTACACTTAAGAGCTTCATCTAATTCTCTCTTAACACTTTTATAGCTTTGTACTTGTAATTCACCTTTACCAATACTTACCCATAAAAAGCATAAATCATACTCTTCTTTTTTTGACATCTCATATATGTAATTAGTTATCATGAATGTTTTACCAGATCCAGTAGGAGATTGAAGCACCAAAGTTTCTTCTCCATCAATTTTTAAATACATATCTGATAAACTTAATAATTGATACACTGCTATATCTTGGTATTTTTTTAACTGCTTCATACTTAATTCTCCTTACTCATTTTAACTACATTTTTATACAAATCAAGAATTTTATATGGAATTGCTTCTATGCTATAATTTGTTATTCCATCGAAATTTTCTTCATTTACATATTCACTTAACGAAAATATATATAAATTTTTATGTTCATTTATTCCTTTTACTTTTTCTATAAATTTGTCATAAGATTCACCAAATATATCAAAATATACACATGAATATTCAGTTCTATTTTCATTTGAATAAATAGCATATTCTTTAGTCTTTTCAATTAACTCATATGTGCCTGATTTGACGCAAAGCATAGGAATGCATTTTTCTGTTAAGTCATAATATAATTGATCTCTTGTTCCATTATTATCTACAAAATCTGTTTTATAATATTTTAAATTCCCCTTTAGAGGTTCAAAATTTTCATGTCCACAAATAGCATTTTTTAATCTCTTATATGTTACATTTTCACATATATTGTTTTCGTTGTTTGTGCAAAGAATAAATCTACGTTTCCCATTATCTTTTTTATTTAAAGAAAGTACTGCTTGACCAGTAGTACCAGATCCTGCAAAGAAATCTAATATAACTGAATCCTTTTTCCTACAAAGATTAACTAAAAATTCAATAAGTTGTGGTGGTTTAGAATATTCAAATGCTCCATCTAATCCAAGTTCCTTTAAACTTGATGCTCCCAACCTATTTGGAAAACTGTCCAACCATGTTTTATATGATTCATATTTATTATTATCAGCATTTTCATCATAATATTCTTTCCTATACATAGTTCCGTTTCGATATTCAAGCATATTTTTATCTTTTTCAAATTTCTCCCTACTCCATAACCATCTTCCATCCTCAAACTTGACTTTTTTAGGAAGTATTTCTACCATTCCTGGTTTTTTTTCTAAAGAAAATTCTTTGCTCTTCTCATCATAGTAAATAGGATAATATAAATTAGGTCTAGCTTTTCTTGTACCATTGGCACCAGAATTTTGAAATGGTTTTAATAAATACATTCCCTTTTCATCAGAATTAGAGAATTCTTTTTCGCCTGTTACGTTTTTATTTAAATCCACTAAAGCTTTATTCTTCCCATATAATAAAACATAATCGTTAAGATTTTGTAATTCATATAATGCGTTTACTCTCATATGCTCAGTTGTTTTACGAGGCATACATGATATAAAGTTTGACTCTCCAAAAATCTTGTTACATAGCATTATTAATTGAGCTAATTCGTGATCATCAATAGAAATTGCTATAATTCCATCTTCCTTTAATATATTTCTTGCCAAATATAATCTTTTACTCATAAAATTTAGCCACTTACTATTTTTGTAGCCATCATCAATGTTTACAAACTTGTCATTATAAATAAAATCTTGATTCCCTGTATTATATGGTGGATCTATGTATATCATATCTACAGACTCTTTATGTGTATAGTTCAAAACACTTAAAGTATGAAAATTATCCCCTTCAATTAATAGATTATCAACTCCATCATTGGCTATATTTTTTTCTTTTATTTCAGATAAAATTGGAATAAATTTATCACAATCAACAACTATTTGTTCAGGTTCTTTTTCTTTATCCCAAATCAATCCATATTTTCCATTTAATTCTTCATTTAGAGAATTAATATAATTAATTAATTCTTCTTTAGTCATTTCATCAAATTTCATAATAACACTCCCCAGGATTCTCCCATATACAATTATAGCATAAATTTAGGCAAATTTTGACATTTTTCGACCATTTTTAGTTAGAAATTACCTAATGATATCAATATACTTGCAAAAATTCATTTTTAGGGTGATTAATACAAGACAATAGGAGGAATAATATGATTAGAAAATGTACTTATGAAAATATATCAGATGAAGAGTTAGAAAAAATAATTGATTCTTTTTATGATAACTATCACGAATTCGTTATTATATATCTAATGCCCGAAACTATAGCATTCTATATTGCTAGTTCATATAGCAGAAACGCAATGTTGGAAGCAACTTTTTTTCAGCATTATAATTCAGCAAAAGATATATTCAATATAGATAATAAAGATTATAAAAAAATCAAACGTGAAGTTATCAAATTACTTAGGATTAAATATTCTTTAGAAATTATTTCTGAAGATCCTTTAGACCTTAATCGAGTATCAGGTTTATAAAGATCCTAAACCATCTAGGAATGAAAAGCCATGGTTCTTTAAAATAAATTATCTATATTCATTTGGTAATAATAGACAAAAAAAATCTAAAAACTTTGCAACTAAAAAAGAAGGACAAGATGCAGAACGTATATTCCTGGTAACTTCTACTAAAAAAGTTGAAGATAATAACATGACATTTCAGGAACTATATAATGAATTTAGAGCTCATAATAATAAAGAAATGAGACCAACAACAATTTATTGTTACAAAAATAAAGAAAAATATATCGAATGTTTTTATAAAATAAAAGTTAAGAATTTTAATATCATGCAATTTGTGGAATGGAAAGATGATATTGACTCTAAGCCTTCATCACTTAGAACCAAAAACGATATCCATAAATTTCTAAAATTCATACTTAACTTCGGAGTTATATGGTACGGAATCAATTTCATTGATGTGTATAATAAAATGACTAAGTTCCCGTTACTAAATCTCTTCTAAATGATTTAAAAGAAATATATGATTATGACAAGAAAATATATGCAAACTTTAATGACGATTTCTTCGTGTGTTCTGACTGTAGACCTATTGCAGACTCTACCCTATACTTATATCGTTTCAGAATGGCTGATAACGCGGGATTAAAGTGAATTAGGATCCATGACTTCAGACATTCATGTGCATCACTTTTAATCAATAATGGTGCCAACGTTACATTAGTAGCCAAGTATTTAGGACATACAAAAATCGAGGAGACACTAAATACATATTCTCATATGTTTAGCACTGTACTCGATTCTGTTGTTTCTGTTATAGGTAGCTTAGAAGATAACTAAGCTATTTTTTTACTGTCCTAGAATATATAGGATATATTTTTTGATCCTCAGGAGCTATGTTATATATCATAGCTCTAAAATCTTCTAACTTTATGAGCATCTTATCTCTAAAGTCGTTAAATAAATTTTCAAAAGTATATTCATCTTTTTCTTTATACTCTTTTCTATATATTTTGTTTTGAAGATTTAAAACTTTTTCTATCACCACAGCTTCATTTCCTTCATTATTAATAAATAATCTGAAGTGATATGCTTCTGAACAAATATCATCTAGCAAGTCATGAAAAGGTTGATATAAATTCTTATGTAGATTTATATATTCACTTCTTCCAGAAATAAATTCAATGTCACCAAGTAAAAAACTCAATTGACTTGTCGAATAATTATCAGCAGCTTCAATATATTGCAAACAAACTTCCTTTGCCTTTTTTCTAAAATCTTCTATTTCTTTTTCTACTATTACTTTTGCATATTTTTTATCAACTTTATTTTTTGCTAAATATTCATCAATAAGTTTATCTTCATATTCTTTTAACTTACTATTAACATCTTTAATTTTGAGTTTTTCATACATTATCTTGTTATTTTTTTCGTGAATATATCCAATCATATTATCAATGTTATAGTTACAATCTAAATATTTAATCTTAGAAATATTCTTAATTAAAAGTCTTGAACTATCCCAGTATCTTTCTAAAACTTGTCTTTTTGCAACTGAATAAGAAGGGATAGATAAAAGA
>CAKSGI010000113.1 GCA_934454005.1 uncultured Eubacteriales bacterium
TTTTCATAGCTGCTATTCTTCCCAAACATACTATTATTTTGGGATTTATTAGTTTTACCTGATTTCTTAACCAGCCAATACATGCCTCTTGCTCATCCTTTTCTGGGTCTCTATTTTTAGGTGGCCTACATTTTACTATATTAGCTATATATATATCCTTGTTTCTGTCTAAATCTACAGCTGCTAGCATTTTATCTAATAGTTTACCAGCTCTTCCTACAAATGGTTCTCCTTGCAAATCCTCATTTTCTCCTGGTCCTTCCCCTATAAATAATATATCTGCATTAGGATTTCCGACCCCAAAAACAACATTTGTTCTGGTTTCGCATAATTTACATCTTTTACATGTCATACAATTTGTTCTAAGTTCTTCCCATGAATTATACATATAATACACCACCAAAATAAAATTCAGTGTGTCCTCCCTTATATAAATTTTTCAAAAAGATTATATCATATATCGTCAATTGTTGGCAAGTTTCTAAAATCGTAATTCATCTTAACACTTTAATAAATATTCAATGTGTTTTGTAAAACAATAAAGTGGAAAAAAGTAAATTTTTATGTTATACTTTATAGTACACAATACTACAATAACTATCAAATTGTAAGTTTGTATAATATAAATTTTTATTAAATTAAGGACGTGCTAATTTGGAAAATATTAATAGTTCTAAATTTTTAAAACTTAGAAAAAAGATTATAGAAAAAAATTTTAGAAAAATGAATGATATGCAAAAAAAAGCCGTATTTAATACTGAGGGTCCGTTGTTAGTTTTAGCTGGAGCTGGAAGCGGCAAAACAACAGTTCTTGTTAATAGAATAGCAAATATAATTAAATACGGTAACTCCTATTTTAGTAATAATATTCCTCGATATATTACAAATCAAGATCTTAATGATATGGAAAAATATATTAATAACGATGAAATGATTGCTAACGATATAGAAACAAAAATATGTAATAATAAAGTATCTCCATCACAAATCCTTGCAATCACTTTTACCAACAAAGCTGCAGGAGAACTAAAAGATAGGCTGTCTGCTATGTTAGGAGAAATAGGGAGATATATTTGGGCCTCAACATTTCACTCAACTTGTTCAAAAATACTACGATATGATGCAGACAAACTAGGATATACAAAACATTTTACTATTTATGATATGGATGACTCAAAAAGGCTCATTAAAGATTGCCAAAAAAATCTCAATATAGATGATAAATTTATACCGTACAAATCAATTATGTCAGAAATTTCTAAGGCAAAGGACAACCTAATTAGTCCTGATGAATACAAAAAACTTGCAGGCAACGATTATAGATTATCTAAAATATCTGAAGTATATAAAAGATATCAATCAGAACTAAAAAAAGCAGACGCTATGGATTTTGATGATCTTTTATTTAATACTGTTTTACTTTTAAAAAAATGTCCAGAAGTTCTAGAATATTATCAGGATAAATTTAAATATATTTTAGTCGATGAATATCAAGATACAAATACTGTTCAGTATATGTTTGTAAACCTGCTTGCTAAAAAGAGTAAAAATCTATGTGTTGTTGGCGATGATGATCAAAGTATATATAAATTTAGAGGAGCTACAATTGAAAATATCCTAAATTTCGAGAAAGATTACCCTGATGCAACAGTTATACGACTTGAACAAAACTATAGATCTACTCAAAATATATTAAATGCTGCAAACGCAGTTATAGAAAACAACTCAGGGAGAAAAGGGAAAAAACTATGGACTCAAAATAATAAAGGTGACAAAATATTTATACATACATCTTTTAACGAACATGATGAAGCAAAATATATAGCAGATACTATTCTTGACTCTGTATCAAAAGGCGCAAAATATTCTGACTTTGCTATACTATATAGAATGAACTCACAATCTAATATAATAGAAAAAGTATTCGTAAAATCAGGTATTCCCTATAGAATAATAGGTGGATTTAGATTTTATGAAAGACGTGAAATAAAAGATATTATAGCATACTTAAGCATTATAAATAATCCATATGATGAAATAAGACTTAGAAGAATAATAAATCAACCTAAAAGATCCATTGGCGATAAAACAATCTCAACTGCTATGAAAATAGCTTCAGATACAGGTGAGAACCTCATAAATATTATACGTAACTCTGATAAATTCGATGAATTAAAAAGGGCCTCTTCCAAATTAAAAAGCTTTTCTAATCTTATAGATGAACTTATAATAGAATATAGGCAAAAAAATGTCTCTTTAAGTGAATTATACAGAATGATTCTTGACAAAACTGATTTTATAACCTCCATAATTGCTGAAAAAGATAACAGCGAAAATAGAGTTGAAAACATAAACGAACTTTTATCTAATATAATAAAATACGAAGAAGATAACAAGAATGAAGCTACACTAGAAGGATTTTTAGAAGAAGTTTCCTTATTGACCGACATTGATAATTACGATAACGATTCTGATACAACGGTTTTAATGACAATGCATTCAGCCAAAGGTTTAGAATTTCCCGTTATATTCTTACCAGGTTTTGAAGAAGGAATTTTTCCCGGCATAAAATCTATTTATAACCAATCAGAACTTGAGGAAGAAAGACGACTAGCCTATGTTGGAATCACCAGGGCAAAGGAAAAGTTATACATTTTAAATGCAGATAGTAGAATGCTATTTGGCTGCACATCAAGAAATAAACTATCAAGATTTGCAAGAGAAATTCCTTCAGATCTTTTAGAAACAGTTGAAACTCGTGAATCAAGGCAATCAAAGGACGGATCAGTTAACTATGTAAACGCAAAAGAAACAATAAAAAAACTTGCAACCAGTGCTAGAAATTTTGGACAACCAAATGTATCTCAAGAAAAATCAAGTATTCCCCTATCTCCAGGTAACAGAGTTAACCATAAAACCTTTGGTAATGGTACTGTCATTTCTGTTACAAAAGCTGGAAATGATAGTTTAGTATCAATAAATTTTGATGAAATAGGCGTAAAAAAACTAATGGCAAACTATGCTAAACTCAAAGCAATATAGCAATTTAAAATCAAGATCTCTGGCTTACTTAACTGTAAATGCAAAAAGTAGACACATGTTTCTTCTATGTGTCTACCTTTTTTATATTATATTGCTTTAATAGGGAGTTCAAATTTTATATTTAAAATATTAAATAGCCAAATCTAGTAATTTCTATTTATATATAAACCTATAAAGTAGTATTTATAATTTAAACCTCTAAATATGATTTAACTAAAATCTGCAATAATTCATCTCTATCAATTTTTCTAATTAAACTTCTTGCGCTATTATATGTTGTGATATATGTTGGATCCTCTGAAAGAATATATCCAACTATTTGATTTAATGGATTATACCCCTTTTCTTGTAAGGCATCATAAACGGTCGTCAAAATAAATTTTATATTTTCTTCGCTATTATTTCCAATTGAAAACGTCATTGTTTTGTCATACATGATACCATCACCTCCGCTATATTTTAAATAATACCATATTAATGCCTTCTATACAAGTAAAATTTATGACCTAAGAAAAACATTAATATTGTTTAATTTTTTCATAATCTGATCAATAGTACTATTAATCTTGTCATCAGTAAGAGTATTATCCTTAGAACGTAAATATAATTTAAATGCTACACTCTTTTTCCCTCGCTCTATCTGTTCTCCTTTATACACATCGAATAGTTGTAAAGATTCAAGTACCTCTCCACCCGCGGCTAGAATAGCTTTTTGAATAGTCCCTATAGTAATATCTTCATCGCAAATTAAAGCTAAATCTCTAGTTGAGGCAGGATGTTTTGGAAGAGATTTATATGTTTTTTCAAAATTTACATTCTCAAACATATCATCTATATCTATAGAAAGTAAATAAATCCTTTTGTCCATTTCGTAATTATCTAAAACAAATGGATGTATTTCACCCATAATTCCTACATTTTTATTTTTTATAATTATATTCGCACATCTACCTGGATGAAAAACAAAACTTTCAGTATTTGACTCTACATCATAATCTACAATATCTAAAGATTCCAACATATCCTCCAATATACCCTTTAAAAATAAGAAATCTGTTTCTTTTCCAAAAAGTCCTATTGTTAGTTTATTTTTTTCTATTGGTAGTTTATTTTCCTCAGTTGGAATATATTCTTTACCTATTTCAAATAAATATGCATGTTCATTCATGTTATTATAATTCCTGGATAGGACTTCCAGCATCGATGGAATAGCCGTAGTCCGCATTATGCTAGTATCTTCACCCAAAGGGTTAGAAATCACAACAGAATTTCTTAGTTTATGATCTTTAGGCATACAAATTTTATCGTAATATTTAGGACTTATAAAAGAGTACGTCATTATTTCACTCAAACCTAAGGCAATCATAGTATTATTAAGTTTTTGTTGAAACTTTTGTTTTTTAGTATACTTTCCTTCCATAGAACATTTAGCAGAAGATGAATTTATTTTATCATATCCATAAAACCTAGCTATCTCTTCAGCAATATCCGCTTTGTGTTCTAAATCTTGTCTAAATGATGGTACTATTATATCATCATTAAATATTTTGCAACCTAATTTTTTTAGAATATCTTCCATATTCTTTTTAGAAATATTAGTACTCAAAAATGAATTAATCCAATCTACATCCAGTTTAAGAATGGTATCTTGTTTAGAAATATTATTTACATAAACAGCGCCACCTACTACATCACCTGCATCAAGCAAATTAACTAGTTCACAAGCACGGTCAAGTGCAGGAATACAATTATTTGGATCCAAAGATTTCTCATATTTTGATGATGCATCGGTCCTCATGCCTTGATTTTTAGCTGTCAAACGTACAGACTTCGCATCAAAATTAGCCGATTCAAACACAATCGTTTTTGTATTATTGTTTATTCCACTATATTCGGATCCCATTACACCAGCAATAGCTAAAACTTTTTGAGTATCAGCAATTACAAGATCATTTTTACTCAGAGTTCTTTCAACATCATCAAGAGTCTTAACCTTTTCTCCATTTTCAGCACTTCTAACTATTATTTTTTTATCATGTATCATATCTAAATCAAAAGCATGCATAGGTTGACCATATTCGGTTAATAAATAATTTGTTATATCAACAATATTGTTAATAGGTCTAATACCAACAGAAATTAATCGTTCCCTCATCCACCTAGGCGATGGTTTTATTCTCACATTTTTAACAACTCTCGCTCCATAAAACGGACATAAATTCGGTTTCTCTACATCAACACTTATCAACTCTGATGTATCTTTGTTATTAACATCAACTACTGGTTTATGTAAATTTAAAGTTTTATTAAATGTTACAGCTGCTTCACGTGCCAAACCTAATATTGATAAACAATCAGGCCTGTTTGGCGTAATCTCAAACTCAAATATAGTATCATTAAGATCAAGAGCCTCCCTTATATCTTGTCCCGGTGTATAATTTCCATTAACAACTAATACACCTTCATCTGATACATCATCCAATAATTCTTTGTGTATTCCAATTTCTTTATATGAACAGAACATTCCTTGACTTACTACTCCACGAAGTTTGCCCTTTTTTATTTTTGTTCCATCTGCAAGAATTGCTTTGTCTAAAGCTACAGGAACAAAATCATTTATATTTATATTCGTTGCATTGGTCACAATCTGAATTGGCTCAATTTGTCCTATATCAACAGAACAAACAAATAATTTATCAGCATCCGGATGCCTTTCAATCGACAGTATTTTACATACAACTATATTTTTGATATTATCGCAAACCTGACTATAACTTTCAACTTTAGACCCACTCATAGTCATAGCATCAGCAAATCCTTTTGCAGTTATATCTTTTGTATCAATAAACTCATTTAACCATTTTATAGAAAGATTCATCTATATTCCCCCTTAAAACTGTTCCAAAAATCTGATATCGTTTTCGTAAAATAATCTTAAATCATGAATATTATATCTGTTCATGACAATACGTTCTAATCCCATACCCAAAGCAAATCCACTGTAAAATTCAGGGTCAATACCACAATTAGTTAAAACTTTGGGATGTACCATTCCACACCCTAGTATTTCCATCCAACCTTCACCCTTACATATATTGCATCCTACACCATGACAATTAAAACATTGTAAATCAACCTCTGCAGATGGTTCCGTAAATGGAAAATGATGAGGTCTAAATCTTATTACAGAATTTTCTCCATATAATCTTTTAACAAATATCTCCAATGTACCTTTCAAATCTGCAAAGGTTATTCCTTTATCGACTACTAAACCCTCAACCTGGTTAAACAACGGAGAATGAGTAGCATCAACAG
>CAKSGI010000114.1 GCA_934454005.1 uncultured Eubacteriales bacterium
ATGGCAAAAGCCGATGGGCAGATAATATCATGATTGAACGCTGGTTCCGCAGCTTCAAGTATGAGGAAGCATATCTCGCAGAGTATGCTAATCTCAAGGAAGCAAGAGAAGCCATCGGAAGGTATATCTACACCTATAACTTTGAAAGATGCCATCAGTCCATTGGGAACAAACGACCTGCCGAGGTATACTATCCGGTAATGCTTCTGGATGCAGCCAGAGCAGCCGCATAATATAAAAATCCGGGAGATGCTTCACACATTTTTCCATGTAACCCGTCAACATATCAGTTCATTATAAAAATATCAAATTTTTGTCTTGACTACTGAGCCATTATAGAGCCATTATAAGAGATAGTTATTGTTTGATGTCAAGAAGGTATATTTTGTAGAAGTACTTGGGTTTATAAAATGGTATAAGTAAAAAATAAGGGCATTTTTATTATGCGAAAGGGCTGGTGAGGATGATTGATACTAAACTTCGCAAATTTGGGAGTTGGAGTTTATTTATTGTAATTATACTAACATTTGGATTGAGGTTATTCTATTTCGGAACTTTCTTTTTGATAAAAAGAGTTGATCCAACAATTTTTTGTAGACATGCAAGTGATAATATGTATGCAGATGATATTTATTTTTCAGCAGAGGCTGAAGAAACAGGAATTCTTTCTGACTTTAATGAAAAAATTGATGGATTTCAGGAAGTCGTTAATAGTTGTATTATTTCTTCAAATAATTATGAACTTCGATTGTTTTTAGATGAACATATTGAGGAAGTATTAGCGGTTGCAAAAGAGAATAATATTTATATTGATTATTAAAAAAATAAAGGGAGCTCTCTTGAACGTCTTTCAGAATATATACACAATATAGCAAAGTTGGATGATAATATATTGCAAATGGCGATGTATCTTTCGTTTGTTGTGATTTGTATTGTGTCTTTAACGAAATTTAAGTATAGAAAGGGCTTTTATGTTGCATCAGCAATAGTATATCTGATTGCAATGACATCCATTTTTTCAAATGGGTTGACGGATTATATCGTATCAAACATATTTGCTTTTGTTGCTAAAATTAATAAAGAAACCTTTACATATATTGATATGAATATTGTTAAAGAATATTTTTTGGACACACTGAAAGAAAGTATGATGACAGTTGTAATATTTGATACAATTTTTCAATTCAAGCAAAGTGAAAGGAATACTAAAAGAATAAAAGATATTCGGTATGTGTATCAGTCTTTAGATATGCAGATAGCTTATTTGAGGGATATTTATAATTCTTCGGATAAATATATTGCGAGATTAAAAGTACCATCATATTGCATTGAAAAAGAGTGCTATAAGGAAGCAAAAAAATGGGGGAAGGCACTAAAAAGACAGAAAGTAAAAAATTCCTATTATGTAAAATATAAGACACGGTATGAAACTAATATATCATTATATGAAAAATTGCAGTGGATAAGAACAAATTGTAATGAAGCATATTCGAGTGAGTATTATGTTAATTATCTACAACAAATTAAAGAGTTGATGATAGAATGCGGATATAATAGTATTTAATATTTTAAGAAGGATAATAAATTGATATAAAGTTTAACAGCGTTAGAGCAGTTATGAGCAAAAAACTTATAGCTGCTCTTTTTTCTTTTGGACACGATGTCCAGAAGCGGGAAGGAGAGATATATAGATGGAATCAATGAGAGATATTAACAGGGTAATGGAGTGTGAGATAGCGAAGGGGAGCTGTCCTTTGAAGCTGGATTATATTGAATTTGGAGATTATTCGTATCAGGAGATAACATCAAAAGAGAAATTGCGGGAGGTGTTATCGTATTTGTTGCGGATAGGTGATTTCAAGCAGTATGCCGGAAAGACTATCCTAAATAATGTTTATATGGACCTGCGAGGGAAAAAGCCTGTATTTAAGAGAACCAAGACAGTTATGGAAAGAAATAATATATTTTCAACAATTAGAAGGTATGCAAAGAAGCTAAAGCCGCAGTATAATGGAGATGTATATCTGGAAACGGTCAGATGTTATTTCGATATACCGTAAGAAAATCTGGAAAGGTGCCGATATACATATTAGGGAAACGAAACATACGCCTTTCTGATGTCAGATAAATATATCAAGGCACTATATACGCATTGTCTGGTGGCAAGGAAAGAAGCTGCCATACAGGGGATGTTGATTGAAGGCTTTACGGAAAAAGAGTATGGAATGGTAAGGCTGGAGAATGTAGGGGAGGTTTTGTTTCAGGCGTTGTTATTCGACAATGTAAGGATTATTAGGAGTAACAAAATATATATGGAATTTTGTACACTGTATTGTTATCAAATTTGATATTTGGAGGTAGAATGTAGATGTTTATTGACGAAAACAAGACTTTTACAGAACTTGCTATTGGAGGATTAGCAAGTTTAGAAAATTCTCAGAGTATAAAAACAGAGTTGATAAGTGAATATTTACTAAAACAACTTGATATTGATTTTTCAAAGCTGACTGAAGATGAAAAAACGTTATTGATGAAAAATTTTATTCATCTTATGTGTTTAGTTATCAAAGATATAAAATTAGTCAACAGTCGTTTGAATAGATATAAGGAGGAATACCATAAGTATGAAAAAGATAAATCGAATGCTGCAGAATACTATCGACGAAAGATAGAATATTTTTGCACAATCAATAAGAATGCCCTTAAAGAAATTTTTACTTTTCTTCAAGAGGGATTAAAGGAATATCTTGTGGAAAATAAGTTTGATACACTTAAGCGGGAGCAGGAAAGTGATAGTTTAAATAAGTTTTTCATGGGAAGGAGATATAAGGTTGCACAATTTCCAGAATACTATGATATAGATTATGATTTTGCTACAATTGTCAAAGTAAATTATCTTCCAGGGGTGAATCTGACGCAAATGATGAAAGTGGAGAAGGACTATCTTTCTTTACGAAAAAATGATGAAAAAAAGTATATTCAGAAATTACATAATGTAGTGGATAAAGAAAGTGTGATTGATGATATATTGATGATGGTAAATCATAATTATCATTTACATAAAAGATATGAAATATTTCAAGATTTGGCACGGCTTTTTTCAGAGAAGCATTATCAATCCTTTATGTCATTGGGATTGTTGCAGTTAGAAGGGCTATTTTATGATCTTTGTCAGATAAAATATGGTGTAAAAGAAAATATGGGAACATTGGTTGAAAAAGTACAGAAATCACTTCAAGGGAAAAATGAGTTTAGCTTTATGCGATTCTATCCTTATTTTGCATTTGATATTCCAATACAAAGAAATGAAATTGCACATAAAGGAATGATTGAAACGACGGATTTAGAGGATTCAGCATATAATTTGATTTTAGATTTGAATACCGTTGTAAAAATGGTCAAATCAGAGAGTTATGATAAATTTATTGTTTTTGTAATGATACATGAGCAAATGATTAAGCTGGAATCAGAAGGACAAGAAAAACTTGGTTCTAGGCAGAAAGTATATCGTACATTTCTAACTGAATTGATTGAGAATAGTGTTATAGCAAATGAATATTTTTGGTCAGTATTAAAAAAACCGGAAGACTTTGAGGAGGAGATGAGTTTTTATAAGCCTGAAGAATTAGAAGATGGCTATGTAGACTTAAGCGGAATCGTAACAATGATTTCTTTAATGATCCGGCAGAAAGATTTTTGGCAGGAACTGTTGAATGTTGTAAATGAATTGAAAGAATCAAATGGGGACATTCCGGAAGAACTGTATGATTTTGCAAAACGGTTAAAGAACGATTATATATCTGAGTTGACTGGTGAAGCAAAGAACTATTGCATAGAGATTTCGAAGCTATTGAAATAATAAGATTATAAATAATAATGGAGAGAAAAGATGTATAAATATAGTTATCAAGTAATGCTTGAATATGAATATATAGAAAAAGAGAGTTATCTAAGAAATATTACATATAATTATGAAAATATGGAGTATAGGGATAGTGACATAGGTGCTAAAATATGTTTGAAAAGAGGATTTGATCTTAACATTTCAGAGGTGATAGCTGATAATAGAGATGATGCCTTTTTAATTGCTTGTGATGTCATTCAAAAGGTATGTAAAGTTGTTACGATATTATTGCAAATTCAAAATTATGATAATCGTGAGAGTTGCCCTAATTTAACATTTTTACCATATAAAGTGAAAATGTTATGTGAGGAAGCACTTGATGAAACGATGATAACAGAAAACGATGGAGAGATTACGATTAAAGAGTATTTTAGAATTTGTGATTGTATCGCTGAAATGCAGATAACACAGGGACTAGACCTAAGTTCGTTTGAGAAGTTATATTGTAATTTGGATAATAACATGAATTTTATAGATGTAGGGGATGTGATTTATAGAGCTGTATTGGCTCAAAATGCGGAAAGTCGTTTTTTTCAATTATTTACAATAATTGAAGCAATTGAAACAAAATATGGCTTGGATGGAGAAATAAGCCATAAAATGATACAAAGTGATAAAGTTGAAATTGCTGAAGAGTTTATACAAAATTTATTGGAGAGTTTAGAAATAGAAGGTGATCATAGGAATAGATTGAATAGTAGATTAATGCAGATTATAAAAACTGCGACGATAGAATCTCGAGCTGAAAAACTATCTGATATAATTATAAAAAGATGTAATGTTTTAGAAGTAAAAAAGGGGTTCATTAAGTATTCAATTAATAGTAATAAGATGAAAGAGTTCATTGATGTAAGGAATAGGCTTTTTCATGGAAAACATATTGAGCAAAAAGAATATAGCAATTTAGTTCAGCGGACAAATGAATTGCAAGAATTGTGTTTGTTGTTATTAGATTGTTAATAATATTTATACAGCGTCAGGGCAGTTATAAGTCGAAAGATTTGTAGCTGCCCTTTTTTATTGCTTTTGGACACGATGTCCAGAAGCGGAAAGGAGAATTATGAGGTATTTATTACATCGGCTGTATGTTCCACCTTAGCGGAGTATACGCACATGGAAATGCAGATCGGAGGTACTTATGCAAGAGGAAGTAACGCAGAAAACAATCGCTCTTGTAATTAAGACCGCTAAACTGGATGCCAACGTCTTGAAAGCTGCAATGCGGATGTATCTGAACCACCGCAGGCAGAAAGCACAGAAAACGCATGGTAAAACTTCTGTGAAAAAGCTGGTTGGCGAAGGTGTGGGAGTTTCGTCTATCGAAGTGACGGACGGCAATATCAAATCCTTTGAGCGGGTAGCTCGTAAATATAATGTTGATTTCGCCGTCAAGAAAGACAAGACAACGGACCCGCCCAAATATGTGGTATTTTTCAAGGGCAGGACTTCCGTAAGGGAGAAACTGAAACGCTTTAGGGATGCAGTATCACAGAATAAGAACAGAGAACGGAGCCGGGAAAAGAATAAGGACAGGGGGCAGAGCCTTTGAGTAACATCATTGAAGGCATAACAAAAAACCTGAAGGCTATCCCGAAAAATCTGAAAGCAAAAGCAGGCGGTATGGATACCAAGAAGCTGGTGCTTTTGAATCTGCCCTATATCTTTGTTGGATATTTCTGTGACAAGGTGGCATGGATGTGGAGAGTATCAGAAGGTACAAATGCTTCTGATAAGATGATGGCAGTCATGAACCGTTTTGATAAGCTGTTTGCCAATCCATTGCCCAGCTTCCACCCAAGAGATTTACTGATTGGTGTGGCAGGCGGCATAGCGCTCCGCCTTGTGGTGTATTACAAAGCCAAGAATGCCAAGAAGTTCCGGCAGGGTGTAGAATACGGTTCCGCAAGGTGGGGAAATGCCAAGGACATAGAGCCATATATGGATTCTGTGTTTGAAAATAATGTCCTTCTGACACAGACAGAACGGCTGATGATGTCGGGCAGACCGAAAGAGCCGAAGTATGCAAGAAATAAAAACATTCTTGTTATCGGTGGTTCTGGTTCCGGTAAGACTCGCTTTTTTGTGAAGCCGAACCTGATGCAGATGCACTCGTCTTATGTTGTCACTGATCCGAAAGGTACGGTACTGGTTGAGTGCGGAAAAATGCTAAAAAAGGGCAAGTACAAGATAAAAGTTTTGAATACCATAAACTTTGCTAAATCCATGCATTACAATCCTTTCGCCTACATTCGGAGCGAAAAAGATATCTTGAAACTTGTAAACACGATTATAGTCAACACCAAAGGAGAGGGACAGCAATCCGGTGAGGACTTCTGGGTAAAGGCTGAAAAGCTCTATTATACGGCACTCATCGCTTATATCTGGTATGAAGCTCCGGAAGATGAGCAGAATTTCGCAATGC
>CAKSGI010000115.1 GCA_934454005.1 uncultured Eubacteriales bacterium
GTTTAATTTTCAAGGTCCATCCCACTCCCTGTGGGCTGTACTTTATTATATCATTTTTCACTCGCTTTTGTCAAGAGTTTTTTGGGGATTTTTATTTATTTCTTGTAACACCACACCAAATTATTTCAGACGTTTCTCTCGCCCTTCTCTCAACGCAGCTTTTTTAGTTTATCATACCTTCTCTTTTCTGTCAAGTCTTTTCTTGAATTTTTTTAAAATCAAAAACTTTTATATAAGTAATTTATATATTTCTCCCTTCTTTATGCCCGTTAGTTTGGAAGCCTTTTTCGAAGATTCCGAAATCGACATACCAGCATTTACATATGAAACTGCTATCTTTTTAGCTTCATCTATCGTATATTCTTTCCTTTTTTCTTCTTTAAGCCCTTCTATAACTAAAACTAATTCTCCTCTAATTCTTTCTTTCTTAAATCTTTCACTTGCCAGCGCTAAGTCGGTCCTTATAACTTCTTCATGCAGTTTTGTTATTTCTCTTACAATAGATACTTTCCTATTTCCTAAATTATTATATAGATCGATTAATGTCTGCGATAATTTATGAGGCGCCTCATAAAATATCATCGTTCTTTTTTCTTTTTCTATATCCTTAAGATGATCCATCCTCCGTTTTTTATTTACACTTAAAAATCCTTCAAAAGTAAATCTCCCAACATCTAAACCTGAAACCACAAGTGCTGAAATAGCAGCACTAGGCCCCGGTACTACGTTAACCTCTATATTAAGCTCGGCACATTTTTTCACAAGATCTTCACCCGGATCTGATATTGCCGGCATTCCTGCATCAGAAACTAGAACGCAATTCTCTCCAGATTCTATGCGTTTACAAATTTCATTTGTTTTTTTCAATTTATTGTGTTCAAAATAGCTTATCATTTTCTTTTTTATTCCAAAATAATTTAATAACTTTAAAGTTACTCTTGTATCTTCGGCCGCTATAAAGTCACAGTTTTTAATAACTTCAATTGCCCTATTAGACATATCTCCTAAATTTCCTATTGGTGTTCCAACCAAAAATAATTTTCCCGACACATTATCAATCCTTTATTCTTTCTTTATTCTGCCGTACTTATATGATCCATAAATTTTTAGCATTTCATCAGATAGACTTCCTGATTCATTCTCGATAATTAAGGACGGCATCATAACAAGTCCAGATTTTTTAGCACCTCGTTTTCCTTCTATTAAAAATAGTTTTGGTGCTTTACTTAATCTTTGTTGAACAAATCTAAGTTTTTTAGGTTCTATTCCAGAATTTCTCATATTTTCAATAACATCGCAAAGTCTTTCTGGCCTTAAGCATAAACAAAGTCTTCCCGAAAATTTTAATAATTTTGAGGCACAATCAGTAACATCTTTTATTGTACATTCCTCCTCGTGTCTTGCAAGCCTTTTTTGATTATTATTGTTTGCTATTCCTGTTCCAACTGGTTTATACGGAGGATTACATACCACCAAATCATATTCACCAAACTTTATCATTTTATCTTTAAGATCTCTTAAATCAGAATTTAATACAGTTATTTTATCAGTAAGATCATTAATAGCAATAGATCTTTCAAGCATATCACATGCATCTTTTTGTATTTCAATCGCAATTGTATGATTTGTTAAACTATCCCTATTCCACAAAATTGCAATTGCTCCACATCCAGATCCTAATTCTACCGACTTTTCATATTTTTTAGGTTTAGAAAAATCCGCAAGAAGTATGGTATCTGTCCCAAATTTATGTACATCAGAAACTATAACCTTGGTTTTTCCACCTAGAGGTTCTATTTTTTCATTCTTTTTTAATAGCATTAAATCCTCCAATATCGCCACACTCCCAATAAATTTTTCACAATTTTATATACAATTTAGTTTAATCCCACTACTGCAAAAAATGACGAAGCTTTAATCTAGCTTCGTCATTTGTGGGATCAGATTAATCGTTATTTGGTGCTGATACTGGACAAACACCTGCACAAGCTCCACACTCTGTACAAGTATCTGCATCTATAACGTACTTATCGTCCCCCTCAGAAATAGCTCCTACTGGGCATTCTGCTTCGCATGCTCCACAAGAGATGCAATCATCTGATATTTTGTATGCCATTGAACTAACACCCCCTTTATTATTACTCTTTTATTGTAACATTCTATTTAAAAATTGCAATACAGTTTTTGTAATTTTTTAAAATAAAATGCTGTAAATTATAATTCTATTCTAATTCTTTTAATTTATCTAATTCTTCCTTTTTAACCTTAATTTTTGTATCTTTTATAACGGTTATATCCCCTACTCCAAATTTAAGTGGTGCTGCTTCGGGATCTCTGTCCATTCTAACAATTAATTTTTTAGTTAAAAGATTATGTTCAACAATAACCCCTCTTCCTTCTGGAGTATCTACAACAGCCCCTATATTTGGTGTATCCTTAAGCAATTCTGTATAAGCCTCTTGCTCATATTTTAGGCAACACATAAGCCTAGAACAGGTACCAGATATTTTAGATGGATTTAGTGACATCCCTTGTTCTTTCGCCATTTTTATAGAAACTGGTTGAATATCTCCCAGAAATGTATTACAGCAAAGTGGTCTGCCACAAATACCTAGTCCTCCTATTATCCTAGATTCATCTCTAATCCCTATCTGCCTTAATTCAATCCTTGTTCTAAATACAGAAGCTAAATCCTTAACCAAATCTCTAAAGTCCACTCGTCCATCTGCAGTAAAATAAAACAATATTTTACTATTATCAAAAGTATATTCAACATCTATTAATTTCATGTCTAATTTATGTTTTTTCAATTTCTTTAAAAATACATTATAAGCTTCTTTTTCTTTTTTTTTGTTGTCTTCCAACTTTTTTATATCAGTCTTACTTGCAAGTCTAACTATCTCTTTTAATTGCCGAGTTGTCTGAGTTTCATCAATAGTTTTATTTTCTCTAACAATAGTTCCACATTCAATACCTTTTACTGTTTCAACAATCACCATATCGCCTATATCATAATTTTTATTATTAGATTTAAAATAATATACTTTCCCTATATCTCTAAATTTTACACCTACAACATCTATCACAAAAACACTTCCCTATCCGCCTTTAATAACATAAAAGATCCAAAAACTTATAGTAAAGAACTCTCTCTTAACTTTAAACCTAAAAATGATATCAATAAATTCATATTTACATTTTGCTCTAACATAAAATTGGTTTTATCCAAAATTTCTAGTGATTTTACTAAAGATAGTCTTGTAAGTCTAAAAGACAATAATTCTACGCTTTCAGCAAATATCCACGATTGTTTGTCCTGGTTAATAGAGTTTCTGATAGCTTTGCTATATATATCAATAAGTAAATTTAAAATACTTCTCAAAAGAAGTTTGTCCTTAACCAATTTAGATAATGATATCATTAAGTCCCATTCAGTTGTACCTACAACACCATTAATAATATCTTTTACTATGCCCTCCACTTTTCTATCATACATCTTATTTTCTTCAGATTCAAATGAAAAAATTTGACATCTAGATCTTATGGTTTGTAGCAACTTAAAAGACGATTTACAAATAAGGATAAAAACAACATTTTTAGGTGGCTCTTCTAAAATTTTAAGTAATGCATTTTGCGCCGCTACAGTCATATTATCAGCATAATCTAAAATATAAATCTTATAATTTGACTCATTAGCAATTATAAATGCATCTTGCCTTAATTGTCTTATTTTATCAATATGAAAAGAGTTACTGCCTGAATTATCACCCATCTTTATAACATCAGGATGATTATCATTTAATATCTTTTTACAAGCAAAACAATTAAAACAAGGTTTTTCCATATTATTACAAGCCAAATAGAGTGCTATTGCTTTAGCTATTCCAACTCTAATATTATCATCTTCATCGGCTAATCCATCGATTAACATTGCATGCGGTATTATTCCTCTATCAAAACTATTAAAAATTCTATTTTTAATATTATATCTTTCCAAAAGGCTTTTAATCTCCACTAAAACTCCTCCTCGTTGCGGACCTAAAAGAGACTCTAAACCTTTTCATAGTGTTCTACATTTAATACAAATATTGTTGCACCACCAACAGTTATTTCCAGCGGAAATGATGTATACATCCCGACTTCTATTGCACTTGTAGATGGAACTACCTGAGTTCTTTTAGAACTATATTCTGTTATAATTTCTATAGCCCTATTAACTTTGTTATCTTCCACACCTATTAAAAAAGTTGTATTACCGGCCTTTAAAAATCCTCCTGTTGTTGCTAATTTTGTGACTTGAAAATTTTCAGATGTTAGCCCTGATAGCACAGCTGAATGATCATCATTTCCTACAATAGCTACAATTAATTTCATTATAAAATCCTCCAATTCAAATAGGATAGTTATGTATTTATAATACCACTTTTATCGAATTTTGGCTATAGTTTGTCAATAATTTTATAATGTTTCTATCCAAAATTTCTCCTGGCATAACAATTGGCACTCCAGGTGGACACGGACATAGTGTTTGTGCCGCTACTAATCCAATGGCATCTTTTAAGTTTATGGTTTTTGTTTTAGAAAAAACAGCCTCTCTTGGTAAACATTTAGCTTTTGGTAAACTTAAGTCAGATTCTTCAATTTTTATCCTTTTCCTAACCTCAAGATCTTTGATAAAAGTTTCTAATCTTTTAAAATCTTTTTCTTCATTCATAACTGTAGGTATCAGGACTACATATGCATCATTTGAATATTCGGGCTCTATTTTATTTTTTCTCAAAAGCATTGCGAGTTCTATTCCTGTATACCCGACATCAAGTCCACAAAAGCTAATCCTTGTGGGATCACAAGGCCCATCTGGCAAAACAAAACCTTTTTCCAACATATCTTTCTTTATCTTAGCGACCCTTTTTCTTAATTTTAAAAATGATTCTTCTCCTCTTTCTTTCAACCATAATCGACAAATATCTATACTCATCATTACAGGATAAGAAGGACTTGTAGAACCAAACAATGACATTGCATCTTTAACATCATCAGTAAATCTATAATCATTTACACTCAACCATGCTCCCCCAGTTAAAACAGGTAACGTTTTATGCGCAGAATACGATGCCATCGAAGCTCCTGATTTTATTGGGTCTAACTCAGGATTCAAAAACATAAGATGCGATCCATGTGCATTGTCAACTATAAGTGGAACATCAAATTTTTGACATTCACTTGCTATGGATTTTATATCTGAAACAACACCAAAATAATCAGGACTTGTAATATATACTGCCTTTGAGTCCGGATTTTTAATAAGCATTTTTCTTACATCCTCTGGAGTCGTTCTCCCAGGCAAATATTTTCCAGAATCTTTTTTAGGAAGTATCCATACAGGATTTATTCCCAAAAGGGATATCGTATTTACTGCCGATTTATGTATTGTTCGGCTAAAAATCACTTTTCCTCCAATAGGGCATACAAGTCTTAGCATAGCCTGTATACATAAAGTGCACCCTCCTGCGGAAAATGCAACTTTTTTCGTTCCAAAAAGCTCAGACATCAGTTTTTCAGACTCAAATATTACAGATTTTGATTCATAAAGGCTATCAGTATCTGGAAGTTCTGTAAAATCAAAATCAAAAAAATTTTCATTAAAGAATTCCTTATTATTTTTATGCCCAGGTGTATGAAAAGATGACATCCCTGATTTTTTATAACTATAAAGCGAATCGCACAGAGACAATTTTTTTTTATTACTCAAAATATTCTCCAATCAATTTAAAAAATAAAGGTCAAATTAGTTAAGATAAAAACTAATTTGCCCCTACTTTATTTTAATTATTGCCAATCCCTATTGTATCGAGCAATCTAAATAGTGCTCTAAATCTTCTTCATCTTTTCTTTTCTTGTTTAAATATGTTATAACAGCAATCGCTGTTGCTGTTACTGCCAACGCTGCAGTCAAAATAGAAATAATTATTGAAAATTTACCTAATTTTCTCATATGAGCACCTCCAGGAATTTATACAACAAGTCAGTTTACTTATATAAAAATATAATATACAATTTCTCTATAAAAGTCAAATCAACCGTTGCTAATATATCTTTAATATTACAAACCCAAAATTTGGTTGCTACCTTAATTGTTAACTTGCTATAGATTTATTTATGTGTTAGAATATATATTGATATTTTGAATAGAAATAAATATAATTCGTTACATTTAATTTTGGAGGAATAAAAGTTGAATATAGAATTAATGTTACCATATATTTGGCTTGCGGTTGTAGTTGTGATGTCTATAGTCGAAGTATGTAC
>CAKSGI010000116.1 GCA_934454005.1 uncultured Eubacteriales bacterium
CTCGGTTGGAAATCTCCTCTGACTGTTTTGAAAGATTATTTGTCTGATGGTGTAACATATGTTTGACAAACCTACAAAAATAAATGTTTTTTAAATTAATTTATCTATATTAATCTTCGTATTTTGTGGATTTTTCTTATAGTCGGATAATATTTTTTGTATCATAGCTTTATTTGTCATAAAAAATTTATTATCTTCAATGTATGTTTCTCTATTGTTTAAAATGAAATTTGAAATATGTTTGTATAGTTCAAATTTTACTTTTTTTATTACAGATTTTTTTTCATTATTAAATACAATAGAAAAATATAGGTTATTTGTTTTATCTATTTTAGAAAAGGAGATTTTTTTTATTTCTTTACTATCGTATGATTTTAATATTAATAATTTATATACTTCTATCGCAAGATCATCTAAATTATTTTCGAATATTAGAATTTTTTCTTTTAAACTGTTTATTGAATTTACAAGCCTTTTATCTATCTTAAGGGCAAACGGAAAACTTGATATTTCTTTGCTGCAATCTATTTTATATAAGCCTTGAAACGGGTAAAAATAAATCATAAAACCATTTTCCATATCATTATAAAGACATGAGAATTTTAAATTAATTTTAGCTGAACAACTGTCACATTTATAAAAAAACAATTTGTTTTGCATTAATTTAGTTTTTAAACCAGGTTCATTTTTAACATTTATACTATTATAAATATTTATTTTATTTATATTATTACAAATAGGACAAGATATTGTTTTTACAGATTGCTTAGACATAATAAATCCTCCAATAAATAATATAAATATTATACCATATTTGAAGTAAGTTTACACTATGTGATATTATATTAAAAACTATTGACCTCAAGTTTACATTGTGGAATAATATAATAAAGATATTAGGGAGGAAAAAGTATGATATGTCGTAATTGTGAAACAGATAATTTAAATGATATGATATATTGCAAAAAATGTGGATTAAAGCTTAAAAAACAAAAAAACAAAATTTATGATAATCTAACTCTTAATACAACAGAAATAAATAATATAAATATATTTACATTGATAGCTTATAACATATATACTTCAAAAAAGAAATATATAAATATATTTGTTACCTTGTCAATTTTGATAGTTTCAATTTCAATTTTTTCTATATCTGTAGCATATTTACCAGACGCCCTTAATAAGGCAGTAGATTCTGTATATTTTGAAATAAAAAATGAATATGAAATTCAACTTCTTTGGAGAAATTTTTGGGTAGAAATAATATTCTTTTTAGGATCTTTATTTTTTATCATAACGGTGTCTATAATTCTATTTAAGATGTTAAAAATTAAAAAAGTGTTAAAGGATAATAATATAGAATTATAATATACTTGATATAATGTCAGTTAACGATTTACATAATAGATTTAATTATTTTTAGAAGTAGGGAATGAAAAAAATGACAAATATTTTAATAAAAATGTTTATAAAAGATTATCGTAATGTAGATGATTTGAATGTAAGATTTAAATATGGAAGTTTAAGTGGAAAAGTAGGTATTATTTGTAATATAATTTTATTTATAGGGAAATTAATAGCCGGTTTAATTACCGCATCTATAGCAATTTTAGCAGATGCTTTTAATAATCTTTCTGATGCTATTTCATCAATAGTAACTCTTATAGGATTTAAAATTGCTGGGAAACCAGCTGATGATAATCATCCATTTGGACATGGCAGAACAGAATACATATCTGGGCTTATAATTTCCATGGTAATTATAATGATGGGGATTGAGTTTATAAAGACGTCAGTTGAGAAAATTATTTCTCCAGAGTCTACAGAGTTCAACGTAATATCTATAATAATATTATTTGGCTCAATTCTAATTAAATTATGGTTAAGTATTTTTAATAGAAATATAGGAAATAAAATAAATTCTTCTACAATAAAGGCTATTTCTAAAGATAGTTTTGCCGATGTTGCTGCTACATCAGTAGTATTAATAGGTGCAGTTATCTCCTATACAACAAACTTTCATATTGACGGTTACATGGGTATCATTGTTGCTCTATTTATAATATATACTGGTGTTACAACAGCAAAAGAGACGCTTGGTCCATTATTGGGACAAGCGCCTGATAAAGAGTTTATAAGCAAAATAAAAGAGAAAGTTTTATCTTATGAAAATATAACTGGTGTACATGATTTAATAGTTCATAATTATGGTGTTGGAAAAAGTTTAGTTTCTCTACATGTAGAAGTTCCTTATGACATGGATATTTTAAAAATACACGAAATTATAGACACTATAGAAAGAGATGTAAAAAAGGATTTAGGATGTGAAATAGTAATTCATATGGATCCGATCGCCACAGATGATGAATACATAAATTCTTTAAAAACTAAAATTGAAAAAGTTATACTTTCTATAGATAAAAGACTAAAAATACATGATTTTAGAATAGTTATAGCCGATAGTTTTACCAATATTATTTTTGATTTAGAAGTACCTTATAAATTTGGTATTAAGAATGAAAATTTAGTAAACTTAGTTAGCAAAAAGATAAGTGAACTTAATTCATCGTATAGATCTGTTATCAATATAGATAATATTAATTTTTAATCTAAAGAAGTTATAAGGTGAGGGCATTCTTCAATAATTTTACTTAACGCAGATCTATCTGCAATGATAGTAACATCATTATGAAGCTGTAAAATTGAACCAGGAATAAGAGGTTCTATATTTCCTGTTACAACTCGATATAGTATTTCGGCCTTTGATTCTCCGGAAGATAATAGAAGTATTTTTTTAGCATTCATTATATTTTTTATTCCCATTGTAAATGCATATTTAGGAACGTCTTCAGGTTTATCAAAAAATCTAGAGTTTGCTTTTATTGTATTTTGTGATAAGGCTACAAAATGGGTATCTCTTTCAAATGTAGACTGCGGTTCATTAAATCCAATATGGCCATTATGACCTATTCCTAATAACTGAAGGTCTATTCCTCCTAAGTTTGATATTATTTCATTGTATCTTTTACATTCACCTTTAGTATCATTATTTAATCCATCAGGTATATTTACTCTTGATTTGTTTATGTTTATATGGTCAAAGAAATTTTTATTCATAAAATATGCATAACTGTTTTTGTTGTCTTTAGATAATCCGTAATACTCGTCTAAATTTATAGTTGATATATTAGAAAAGTCTAAATCACCTTTTTTATACCATTCAATTAACTGTTTATAAACCCCAAGAGGTGTGGAACCAGTTGCTAAACCTAATACACTTTTAGGATAAAGTATAATTTGTGCAGAAATTATATTTGCTGCTTTTCTACTCATGCTTTCGTAATCATTTGCATATATTATTTTCATTTTATTTCACGTCCTTTTATAAATACTTTTTTTATATTAAATGATTTATCTATCAAAACTAAATCTGCATATTTGTTTATCTTTATACTACCTGTAAGTTTGTCTACACCAATTAATCTTGCAGGATTTATTGTTGCAGATTTTATAGCAGTTTCAAAAGAAATTCCAAAAGAAACACATTTTTTTACACATTGCATCAAATTAGATGCAGATCCTGCAAGTGTTCCATCTGATAACGTAGCTTTATTATTTTTTATATATACATTTTGGCCTCCAAGAGAATACTTGCCATCCTTCAGTCCTGTTCCACGCATAGAGTCACTTATAAGAATAGTTTTATTATTATTTGCAGCTTTAAATAAAGTTCTTATTGTACTTGGGTGTAAATGGTACCCATCACAAATAATTTCAATATAACTGTCTTTATCAAGGCTTGCTCCAACTATTCCTGGATCCCTATGAAGAAAGGGAGAGGTAGCATTAAATATATGTGTTACATCTTTTGCTCCATAATAAAATGCTTCAACAGCAATATCGTAATTTGAATTAGTATGAGCCAAAGTAACATTGCACAATTTTGAAACTTCTTTAACAAAATTCAAACCATTGTCAGTCTCTGGTGCAACTGCAGCTATTTTAATAAGATTATTTGAATATTTAAATAATCTTTTAAACATATCAATATTAGGAGGAACAATATATTCTTCTGCCTGGGCCCCTTTCTTTTTAGGATTTATAAATGGTCCTTCTAGGTATATTCCATGAGAATATGAATATTCACTTTTCTTACAAACAAAGTTCGATATTTTTAACAGTATAGACTTAAGCATATTTTCTGAAAATGTCATAGTAGTAAATAAAAACGAAGTAATTCCATTTTTAGCATAATATTGAGACATTTTTTCGTACCCAGTTGTATCCATATCGCAACTATCAAAACCTACACAGCCATGGGTATGAATGTCAATTAAACCTGGTATTAGATATAGATTTTCTGCATTTATTGATTGATCGTTACAGTTTAGATTTTCATTTAATTCTGATATTATTTCATCAAACTTAATGTCCAATTTTTTTAACTTAAAATTTTCATCTAGAATGGTTGCATTTTTTATAATCATTTTTACCTCCTTGATTTCTGAATGCTTTATACTATATATGATATCACACATATATTTTTGTGTAAACATTTTAAATAAGTGCACATAATGAGTTGAAAAAGATTTATATTTGTTTTAATATATTTATATTGTTAATTTTAAAAGCTAAATAAGGAGAATTTATACATGAAAAAAAAGGTTATGCTGGGAATGAGTGGGGGAGTAGATAGTTCTGTAGCTGCTTTACTTTTATTAGATCAAGGATATGATGTAACTGGCGTTACAATGAAACTTAGGCCTGATGAATACATGAATAACAGCTCATCCGGAGGGTGTTGTTCTCTTGATGATATAGATGATGCAAGACGCGTTGCATATAAGTTGGGAATTGACCACATAGTTTTAAATTTTACAGATATATTTAAAACAAGTGTAATAGATTATTTTGTAAATGAATATAAAATGGGTAAAACTCCTAATCCATGTATTGCGTGCAATAAATATGTCAAATTCAAAGCTTTATTAGATAAAGCTATCACTTTGCATTATGATTATGTTGCAACAGGACATTATTCTGTTATAGAATATGATAAAAATGTAAATAGATGGTTATTGAAAAAATCGAAAAGCACAAAAGATCAAAGTTACTTTCTTTATAATATGACACAATTTCAACTTGAACATACATTAATGCCTTTAGCAAATATGGAAAAGTCACAAGCTAGAAAGTTAGCTTTAGAAAATGGATTACCTGTAGCTCAAAAACCTGATAGCCAGGAAATTTGTTTTGTGGAAAATAATGACTATTCATTATTTATTGAAAAATATACGAATAAAAAGGAAAAACAAGGAAATTTTATAGACATATCCGGAAATATATTAGGAAAACATAATGGTATTAGTAAATATACAATTGGTCAAAGAAAAGGCTTAGGAGTTTCATTTGGAAAACCAATGTACGTTATAGATATACGTCCAAATGATAACACAATAGTTTTAGGTAAAGACGGAGATCAGTACAGTAAAAGTCTAATTGCTGGTGATTTGAATTTTATACCTATTGATTTTCCTAAAGAAAAAATTCATGTATCTGTGAAAGTTAGATATCAAGCGAAGCTTGCAGAAGCAACACTAACTCCATTGCAAAATAATAAAATCAAATTAGATTTTATAAATCCTCAAAGATCTATAACTAAAGGTCAAGCTGTAGTGTTTTATTTAGATGATATAGTTTTAGGTGGAGGAACAATTATCTAAATAAGCAGGTTAAAATCTAAGAATAATTTATTTATCAAACCAATTCGAGTATCTATTTAACTCAATGATTCAGCAAATATATAATTGATATATTGTACTTTTTATGTTATAATATCGATATCTTGTATCCGCCCGTGGCGAAGCTGGATATCGCAACAGATTCCGATTCTGGAGAACGGGGGTTCAAATCCCTCCGGGCGGGCCAAAAAATGTAAAAAATAGCAACAAACTTCTCAAATACACATATTTAATAGAAAACATTTATAATTTATATATATTAAGTTAACTTACATATACTAAAAATGAAAATGCAAAAAAAATATATTTTATATCGTGCTTAAACAAATTTGCTTTAGGAGGATTTTATGGATGTTCTCATAATTGGATGCGGAAATTTAGGTAGCAGATTAGCCGATACTTTATGTCATCATGGTCATTATGTATCTATTATAGATATGAATCAAGAATCTTTTGATCTATTAGACGATGGATTTGACGGAATGACCGTTGTTGGAATGCCTATGGATATGAACGTACTTAGAAGTGCAGGAATAGAAGGATGTGATGC
>CAKSGI010000117.1 GCA_934454005.1 uncultured Eubacteriales bacterium
CTTATATAGTCGTCAGCAACTATCGCCACCAAAGATATAAAAAACCATAGTATGCTAAATGGCAAACAAATTTGCCCTAAAACATTATATGGCATATTACTGTAATCCCACACATCCCATCCTAACCATAAATTCACAATACACCCACATATAAATTCAAGCATAGTGATAATTACACTACCTATCATCATCTGCTCATATATCGGCATATCCCATGAGATATAGTTATTTATACCGCCTATAAGTACAAAGCACAAGCCGCCTAAAATAAACATAGTCCAATGAGAATGCCCCCTGTAACTAAGTTCAATTAGTATGTATAAAAGACCACCAATAATAAATAGAATAAATTCTTTAGAGAATACTTTCATAAGCACCTCCTATTTTGAATAATCAATTTCTATGGCTTCTACTTCCTCAATGGTAGTGCAAGCATTTATTTCCACTTCGTATTTCTGCTGCTTAGACACAAGCGGTTTAACATATGCAGAAGCTTCTAACAACAACTGAAGATATTCTTGTTCAGTCCATTCTTCACATTCCTTGCCAGTTTCATTCCATGTAAGCTTTGCAGACGGATCGAACTGCTTTGCAATAGTATATGTTAAATAGTTGTTTGCCATTAATGACTGTTTTTCAGAGCTTACATTGTATTCACCTTCAATACCATTATGGCATTTTGAAACAAGAGGATTTGCATCAAGATATTCTGACAGCATATATTTACTCTGTATAATCTTATCATCTTTGGTATATTGTAATTGCTCTGCAATTTCTTCTTCCGTTGGAACATATGGAGGGGGCGTTACAGGTTCAGGAATTTTAGGTTCAACATACACGCTACCGTCATTACTCAACTGTACTATATTGTCCAATTTTCTGTAAATTGTTACATAATCAGAATAGTCTCCCATGACAATTCCGTTGTGCTCATTCACAATTTTAAAGCCGGAGGTCAATACTGAATCTTCCGGCGCATTTTCTGAAAAAGATATATTCATGATACCCATCTTGTTTGTAAGTTCTACATCATAGATGAGTTCATTATTATCTAAAAAATAAATCTGGCTCATAAGATCTCCTTTCTGATATATAATTTAAAGCGGAGTAATACCTAAAGTATAGGAACCACCACCATTGGCATTGTTTCTAAAATGTATATATTCTTCATTATATTCACTTATATCTGCTCTTGGTAAATAATTAGTTATTCTTGAAGATGTAAAATAATCATCGGCTGTACCAATAAATGTACTATATCCGGCACTGACAGCAGGAATACTTCTTGTTTCAACTGCAATTTTTTGATTTTCGGCGATATCAATTACTTCTCCTTTTATAGTTTCATCTTTCAATTTATGTCTCCTTAAGCACATCTCAGCAAATCCAGTTTTAGACTGCATTTCAATATATTTAAAAAATTTATTATTTGTAGAGCTAATATATGAAGTCCCCCAATTATATCCTTCTACAATTTTTATAAAATTATATTTTGTAATATCAATAAATCTACTTTCCTTTACAGAAGCATTGCCAATATAAAACGAAGCGTATTTACTTGTTACATCGCTTGAGGTAATAGTTTTTAAGGTAGTTCCATTTGTATTATTTCTTGCGTCTTCTAAAGTAGAATAGCCATATATCACCGTGTTGGAAGCGCCATTTGCTTGTTGATTTATTAATATATCTGTCATTTCTGACACGTCAAAAATAAAATAATTATACATATCAGCACGTAATACGGCTAATACTTTATATGCAAAATTTATATCTTCTGTCTTAAAAGGGGTTACTGTATCTGCACCTGCCTTATAATATCCATAATTACCATCTGCATCTACACCAAATTTGAAAGGCACTTTATTATCAATGTCATTTACAACCTTGATAGAAGCAGCAATATTATCAGAAGTGCCATTGATATCAGAAGTAATACCGTCAATAGCACCATGCTTTGTCTGCCCGTTTTTGCCATCATCATATTCTACATCTTTTGCAAGCTGCCATTCTGACATTTTTTCATATCCGTCTGACTGCTTGATATATTTTTCGCCACGAAAAATTGTAGACAAAATACTCATTTTCATATCCTCCTTTATATAGGGCGTACCCAAAATTTTTTACCATTCATTTGTTCGTCTGTCGGCGCATCGACAGAGTAGTATGTGTCATCATCAGCAGTAAGATTGAGAATTGCCGCTTCCAATGATAAAATGCTTGTTCTGATTTTATCGACTACACTTGCACGAATTCCTTTGTCAAATGAAACGTCATCAAGTATTTTGACTGCATCAGTAAAGCTATTTTCATTTATTTTTTCTTTATATGTTTCGATAAGCGACAAATCATCAATGTCAATATCGCTTATTGGTGTCCTATTCAAATATTCTTCACTCATAAAAACACCACCTATTCTATAGGCTTAATCCACAGTGTATGTTCATCATAATCAATTCCAGGTTCTTCCGATGAAACAACCGTAGAACGTAACTTCTGCGCATATATGCCTATATTCTGAATTTCTTCTTTGAGAAGATTAAGTTTAGAAGCATCAATCCAATAAGGGGCTAATTCAGTATGAGCCTCTTTCAATGCCATAGCTTCAGTAATTTTACCCTGAGAAATATCAGCGTAATATTCTAAAATAACATCTTTGACCGTATCATCAATGTCCTTAAATTTTTCCATATTTAAAAGAGAGTCGGGGAATAAACTCCCAGACTCTCGTGAATAAGTTATACCCATGTTTCACCGCCTTAATTTTCATATAACTGCATAAATCTATACATCGTAATTTCAGAAGAACCAGAATCAAAATTATGGCTTATACTTTTTACGATATATGAGTAGGTAATATTTTCCTGTAATTTTCTGTAATTAACTTTCACATTAACATCCAGCCATGGAATTAAAACCGTATTGATAGTAACTGTGTCATACATAGTAGAAGAGTTTCGATTAAGATATGTTGCAGTTTGTTGTGCAATAGAATCAGAAAGAATATTATCGTATTCGCCGCCAGATTTGCAATCCAATACTTCTCCGTATTTCTGTACTGTAAAAGGACTGAATGGTTGCACCCTAAATACAACATTCTTTTCCTCCACATTATATTTATCAGAGAAATATTTTTTTGTGTATATCGAATCATCTTCACTATTAGTCAGAACGCTAATTGCATGAGGTTGATATTTACCGATATAATATGCACAATATTTTTTATTCACTTTATAAATCCTAAATACGCACATATCATCCTTCTGCAATTCATTTGCTTTTATAGGAGTCTCCGTATATTCCTCATAGATGGGCAATGCATCCAAGGTAACGGTTTGAGTTTCCGTTTTATCATCTTTTGCTACGGTATTGATTGCAACAATTTGCAATTTAGGTGCATCGGCGCAAGTAGTATCCGGCTTAAGAGCAATCATATCATATGTCTGATAAGAATCTCCATACTCTTTAATTTCAGCCGAATAGACATTATTCTTAGATGTTACTTTTTCTGAAAAATAATCTACATCATAGTCTTTGCCAAAAACCTCTACAACATTTTTTATTGCCGTTACATCATACGTTGTAGATTCTGAGTTTTCTCCTAATAAGATTTGCTCAATATAATTCATGTCCATATCAGGTAAGTCTTTATCTAATGATGGAATTAAATCGAAGCAGAAATTATCATACACATCAAAATACATTTGACAATTAGGGTATAAATCTCTAATTTCAAAAAGCATATCGCCAATGTTATCACCGCAAGAAAACTCCAAATCGTAAGGGATAATATTCCATGTATCATGAATTTTCCTGTATTCTTCATAATCAGGATTATTTTGTGGCATACCGTAAAATTCGCCAATGTCATCAACTATGTACTTTTTTACCTTGGTAGAAGCAGTAATCATATTAACAACCGATCCTCGTATTGTCTGTTGCTTCCCCTCATATTCAACAGGGATAGTAATAGTTGGCGCACCGCCATCTTGTCCGTTCTTAGTGCCGTCCAACTCAGCCATTCTATCTGATAAATCAAAAGTGGCAGAATTAGTAGAAGCATTGTACTCAGTAGATGCTCCGGTTATACAGTATTTGCCGCAGGGATAATAAATATATTCGTCCGTTCTAATATCCTTAATACCAAGTTCTACAACATAGTACAACCCAAGCCAGTTACTAATTTTTGCTTCTATATTATCAACGAAATCATCTAATTTAATTGTAAAGTTTGCCGTTCTTCTTATATTTGAATCACTGTCTATATTCAGACTTCCGCATGTGTAAATACCGGTAAGTATATCAATCACGGCATCATCATTATTAACTACACTTACACGAATCTTATAATAAAGTTGATGCTGCAATAAAAGTTCTTTGTCGTATTCTGTAATGGGATATTTCATAGCATCACCACCTATTCGGCTCTACATCTGAAAGATTATTCTTATACAGATCTGCTTCGCTATTCACATTACCAATTTCAGTAAACTCAAAAGAAATGTTTTTCAGTTCTGGATGACCAGCATCAGTAAGAGACGGAGTGCCTGTGATACGAATAAGTTTAATAGTGCCATTCTGAAGCTTTAGAATTTTTGCTTTCTTATTGCACAGCCACTTAAATATTTCGTCCCTATACTGCATACCTTTTTTACCAAGCAATACATCGCAATTCTCATCGAATTTAATAAAGAGAGCAGTAATACTACCACTTGTATAGTTTGAATCGTCATTAGAAATAACCACAGGATATGTGTTATTTAGGAGTGTCTGAACATTGCTTGTAAAATTCTGATTGAAAGTAGTGTCAGAGAGTTCACAATCAGTAGAGTATAAATGTGTTTTGTCAGCGATACATAACCCTTTAAATTCAGATTTACATTCTGCAATTTCATATGCCGTCTGAGTCCCTTTATATGAAGACACAATCATAAACTCATAGTCTGTTTCGCCTTCGCCGTAATTGTACTCCTTAACGAAATTAAAATCCTCAATTTTCTCTACTGGAAATGCAAAAATTGTAGTCCAGCCAAGAGTCCCCTTTTCTCTTTTCTTGATAAGAATAGTATCAGTATTCTTCAGTGAGAAACCTGTATTTCCACCTTCCAATGTACCGTTGAAGTCGGCATTGATTACAGTATCATCATTCCATTCATCATTTATATTATTAACTGTATTTTCTGGATTCCTACTAAGATACAAATGATTATAGACGCCATCACGAATCATAACCTCAGTGGCTTCACCAGTATTAACGTACTGTGGGGTCATTGCATATTTCCCAGAAAACATATCAATTCCCAAAAACAAAATTTCTCACCTCCTATTCATATTTTACAGACAATAAATAAAGCCCATCTTTTCGATGAGCTTCAAAAATTAAATCTTTATTCGAATCGTTTTTTGCTAATCTATTTGAAGAGTTTTTAGTTACCATTTCAGTGATTTCTTTATAAAGCACATAATAATCACCTGAATCATTTTTTGCCCTCAATTTGCAATAATATTTATTATCTATTTCTAAGGATATTAATTCGATTTCTCCATTCTTACAATTGACTTCGGCAAATTTTCCAAGTGGAATTTCACACGCCTTTATGACTAAAGAAAAATTATTTACATTCTTGACAGTATATATAATTGCATTGTCTTCAATATTAACCTTACCGTCATCAAATGTGTAATTATCATTTTCTGTTTTACAATCTGTAATAACAAGATTGGTACTGAACAAAATTTTTCCATTGGAATTTTCTGCAATAAAATTGATATTTGGAGACTTCGTTTTTGCTAATACATTGATTTTTTTATAGCCAGTATCAAGATTGAAACCAAACACGGTCTTGCCGACAGCTTTTACATAATAAGATTCGTTATTCTTTAGTCCATAGAATGTGTAGGTACTTGCTTCATGGTATGTATCAGAAATTGTTTGTAAATCTTTGTTGCTATCATATAATTCATAAATTACATCTGAAATTTTGTCGCCTTCTGGTTGTGTAAATTGTAATCCCAATGTTATATTTTCAGAAGAAATAGTTGTTTCGTCTTCAATGCTGTCGAAGTTGAATACTGGATTAGTATGACATGTAAATAGTACAGGATCTGATAAACTACTTGAATCGCCATTTACATCATATACCTGAATTTGGGCAACATATGTATAATTGTTTTTCAAACAAGAAATATCTTCTAAGCTTATAGTATGAGACAAAGCCATATTATTCTGTTCCTTGTTATAAATCTCTTCAAACGTAAGATTGTCTCTGATTATAAGACG
>CAKSGI010000118.1 GCA_934454005.1 uncultured Eubacteriales bacterium
AGTATATACTACTTCAGTTGTAGGTTATGAAGGGCTGAGACATATAACAGCAGATAGGAATGGATATAAAGATTTTACGCCTGTAATAGAACAATCACTAAAATTGGGTGGTTATGAATATGATCATAGTATGAGTGGAATTAATGGTGGGCACATGTTAACAACAGGATTTGCACATGGAACTGTGTTGTCAAACGCAGATAAAATAATAAGTTTAATACAAAATGGATCAATTAAGCATATTTTTTTGGTTGGTGGCTGTGATGGAGCACATCCGGGACGAAATTATTATACAGAGTTTGTAAAGCAAACTCCGATGGATAGTTTAATTTTAACTTTAGCATGTGGAAAGTATAGATTCAATGATTTAGATTTAGGAGAAATTGATGGTTTGCCGCGTATTTTAGATATGGGTCAATGTAACGATGCATATAGTGCAATTAAAGTAGCATTTGCATTAGCAAATGCCTTTGGATGTACAATCAATGAATTACCTCTTACACTTGTACTTTCTTGGTATGAGCAAAAGGCGGTTTGTATTTTGCTTACTCTTTTATCTCTTGGAATTAAGAGGATGTATCTAGGGCCTACATTGCCGGCATTTTTATCAGAGACAGTTGTAAAGACTTTAGTAGACTTATATGATTTACAACCCATTACTGCCCCTGAACAAGATATGGATGCTATTCTTAGTAGAGTATAAGTATATATTTACTTGTATAAAAAAATCATAATTACTAGTCAAATTAGTAATTATGATTTTTTATTGGAGCTGATAAGCAGATTCGAACTGCTGACCTCATCCTTACCAAGGATGTGCTCTGCCTACTGAGCTATATCAGCAGATGCTAAAAGTTTGGCAGGGGCAGAAGGATTTGAACCCTCGGCACGCGGTTTTGGAGACCGCTGCTCTACCAACTGAGCTATACCCCTATAATGGTGTCTAACAGATAAAATGATATCATTTTTTATAAGTTATGTCAAGAAAAATTTTTGATTTTATGATATAGAGATGATAAGTAAAAAGATGATTAATGTTACTATAATAAAAATTAGGATCTTAATGTAATTTGAAGATCCTAATTTTTTATATAGAATGGTTTATTTTATCATGTTTGCAACTTCATCTGCAAAGTTATCTTCTCTTTTTTCTAATCCTTCACCTTTTTCAAATCTTTCAAATGCAACAATTTTTACATTTCCACCAAGGTCATTTGCAATTTTGTCGGTATATTTAGTAACTGTTAAGTTTGAATCCTTTACATATATTTGATCAACTAAGCAATTTTCTTTGTAAAATTTACTCATTTTTCCCATAACAATTTTTTCAGCAATGTTTGCAGGTTTACCCTCATTAATAACTTGTTCTGTAAGAATCTTTTTCTCGTGATTAACAACATCTGCTGGAACGGATGATTGATCTAAATATAACGGATTAACTGCAGCTATTTGCATAGCAATGTTTTTCGCATATTGTTTAAATTCTGGATTATTTGCAATTTCATTAGACGTATCAAATTTAACCATAACGCCGATTCTACCAGCAGCATGTATATAAGTCGAAACAACACCTTCATAGCGGCAAAAACGCCTTATTTTAATATTTTCGCCTATAGTTAATATTTTCTCTTGAACCAAATCTGCAATTGTCATATCAGATCCAGCAGCTTTGGTTTTTAGTAATTCATCAAGATTTGCAGGATTTGATTCTATAACTGTGTTTGCACACACTTTTACAAAATTTTGAAAATCTGCATTTTTAGCAACGAAATCAGTTTCAGCATTAACCTCTATAACAACACCTATATTTTCTTTATCATTAGTGCAGGCAAACGCAATTCCTTCAGCTGCGATACGTCCAGATTTTTTTGTAGCAGCAGCAAGACCTTTCTCTCTTAGAAAATCTATAGCCTTATCCATATCTCCGTTTGACTCTGTAAGCGCTTTTTTACAGTCCATCATACCGCAACCTGTTTTTTCTCTTAAAGCTTTTACATCTTTAGCTGTAAATGACATTATAATTCCTCCAGTTTAATCTTATAAATTAAGTAGTTTCTAGAAAAAGTACTCGTGCAAAAGCCCGAGTACTAAAAGTTTAAATGTAATTACTCTGCTATTTCTTCTTGAGTTTCGTTTTCCTCTTCAGAAGCAGCAGCACCCATTTGGCCTTCTCTTCCTTCAATTATAGCATTAGCTATCGTTTCAGAAATAAGTTTTACTGCACGAATAGCATCATCATTACCAGGAATAACATAATCAACTTCATCAGGATCGCAGTTTGTATCTACTATAGCTATTATCGGTATACCCAATTTTTTTGCTTCTGCAACTGCAATTCGCTCTTTTCTGGGGTCAACAATAAATAAAGCACCTGGAATTGATTTCATTTCTTTTATTCCACCTAGAAATTTTTCTAGTTTTTCTATTTCTAGATTTAATTTTATTACTTCTTTTTTAGGGAGAAGTTCGAATGTTCCATCTTCTTCCATGCTTCTTAATTGTTTTAATCGATCAATCCTTCTACGGATAGTAGAGAAGTTAGTTAACATTCCTCCAAGCCAACGTGCATTTACATAATAAGAACCGGCGCGTTCAGCTTCTTCTTTGACTGAGTCTCTGGCTTGCTTTTTTGTTCCAACAAAAAGCACAGATTTACCTTCTGATGAAATTTCACGAATAAACTCATATGCGCTTTCAATTTTTTTAACAGTTTTTTGTAGATCTATAATATAGATCCCATTACGCTCTGTAAAGATGTACTCTGCCATTTTAGGGTTCCATCTTCTTGTTTGATGTCCAAAATGCACGCCAGCTTCTAAAAGCTGTTTCATTGATACTACTGACATATTAAAAATCCTCCTTGGTTTATCCTCCGCTATACTTATTTAGTCAACAACTTAAAAAAGCACCAGCTAACTAAAGTATAGCGTGCGTATTATATTACTCATTTTACCATAAGGTTCTAAATAGTTCAATACCCAAATTACAAATATTTGAGATTTTTATTTTTGATTAATGATATATTGAAAAATGTATTATATTGTAATTATGAATTTAAGTAAAATTATAATATAGCATTATACCTTTTGAAAAATATTAAAAAAATAGATTACTATTATTAGTGTATAGCAATCTATTTTGGTAACGAGTTAAATAAAGTTATATATTTTCACCGTAGTATGCTTTAGTGTAAATTTCCTCAATTTCTTTTATTAATGGATATCTTGGATTTGCGAGTGTGCATTGATCTTCGTGCGCCTTTTGAGATAGTTTTGTGAGATTACTAAAGAAAATATCTTCATCTATTCCACATTCTTTTATAGATGTCGGCATATTGAGTATTTTTTGTAGTTTATAAATTTCGGATATTAATTTTTTAACATTCTCTTCTGTAGAGTTCCCTGATTTACCTATAAATTGTGCTATTTTAGCATATTTTTTATCTGCAATAAAACTTTCATATTTAGGAAATGTAGCAAATTTAGTTGGTTTTAAAGAGTTATATTCTATTATATATGGCAATAGAATGGCATTGGCTTTTCCGTGTGTTATATTGTATTCACCACCAAGTTTATGAGCCATTGAGTGATTTAATCCTAAAAATGCATTTGTGAATGCCATTCCTGCAATACATGATGCATTATGCATTTTTTCACGAGCTTCAAAATCAAATTTTCCATTTTCATATGCTCTAGGAAGATAATTGAATACAATATCTATTGCTTGTAATGCAAGACCGTCTGTATAATCGCTTGCCATTACAGATACATATGCCTCTATGGCATGAGTTAAAACATCCAATCCGGTATCTGCAGTTGCAGCCTTTGGTAATGTTGTAACAAACTGAGGATCTATAATTGCTACGTCAGGTGTTAAGGCATAATCTGCAAGAGGATACTTTACGTTTCCATTTTTTCTATCGGTTATAACCGAAAAAGATGTGACCTCAGATCCGGTACCTGATGTTGTTGGAATTGCTACAAGTTTAGCTTTTTGTCCAAGTTTAGGAAATTTATAAGCTCGTTTTCTTATATCCATAAATTTTAATTTCATTCCATCGAATGTGGCATCAGGATGTTCATAGAAAAGCCACATTCCCTTAGCAGCATCTATTGCAGATCCACCCCCTAATGCAATTATTACATCTGGGTTAAATTGTCTCATTTTTTCTACGCCGCGCATAATTGTTTCAACATCTGGATCTGGCTCTATATCTGAGTATATTTGTGAGTGACAATAAATATCTCTTTTTCTTAAATAATATAATATTTTATCGATGTTTCCCAATTCTACCATTGTAGGGTCTGTAACAATAAATGCTCTTTCAATATTTTCCATCTTTTGGAGATATTGTATGGAGTCTTTTTCAAAGTAGATTTTGGGTGGTATTTTGAACCACTGCATATTAACTCTCCTTTTTGCTATGCGTTTCTTGTTAATTAAATTAACCGAAGATACATTAGAAGTAGTAGAGTTACTACCGTAAGATCCACATCCAAGAGTAAGAGAAGGGGTATTAGTATTATAGATATCTCCAATAGCTCCTTGAGACGATGGTGAGTTAGAAATTACTCTTCCAACTTTCATAATTTTTCCGAATTCATTTATGATATCATTATTTTCACTGTGAATTACGGCAGAATGTCCAAGTCCACCAAGTTTTAGAACTTTTTGACACATTTTAAAACCTTGTAAACAATTCTGAACCTTTATATAAGACAGTACAGGGGAGAGTTTTTCGAAGACTAATGGATATTCAGGTGTTGCATCCGGAATAGGCGCGATTAGTATCTTAGTTTTGGGAGGAACGTTTATACCAGCCTCTTTAGCTATATAAGTAGCTGATTGCCCAACAATAACAGGATTTAGGGCTCTAGATTCAGGTTTTATAACATACTTTGAAACTTTTTCTTCTTCATCTTTATTCAAAAAATAACAATTATTTTCCACCATAAATTTCTCAAATTTATCAGCGATTTCTTCATCAACTATGACGGTTTGTTCAGAAGCACAAATCATTCCATTATCAAATGTTTTAGATAACATTAAATCTGTGCATGCACGTTCAATGTTAGCTGTTTTTTCTATATAACAGGGAACATTTCCAGGGCCAACCCCAAGTGCAGGTTTGCCTGTTGAATATGCAGCCTTGACCATTGCAGAACCACCGGTTGCAAGTACTAATGAGACGCCGGGGTGATTCATTAGTGCGGCGGTGGCCTCTATTGATGGATATTCTATCCACTGTATGCAGTGTTTGGGAGCTCCGGCCTTGATTGCTGCTTCTTTGAGAGTTTTTGCAGCAGCGACTGATGATTTTTGAGAAGCAGGATGAAATCCGAAAATAATGGGATTTCTAGTTTTGGCACATATTAATGATTTAAACATAGTAGTAGAAGTTGGATTAGTAACAGGTGTGACACCGGCGACAACTCCAACCGGCTCTGCAACTTCTATATACCCTTCCAGATCATTTTCATAGATTACCCCAACGGTTTTTTCTTTTTTTATTGAATGCCATATATATTCGGTTGAAAAGATATTTTTAATTATTTTATCTTCTAATACGCCACGACCTGTTTCTTCAAATGCAAGTCTTGCAAGTTCCATGTGCTTGTCAAGGCCAGCTAGGGCCATTGCGTGGACTATACTATTCACTTTTTCTTGGTCAAACTCCATATATTCTTCCAGAGATTTTTGAGCATTATTTACAAGATTATTAATCATATCGGTAATGTCTAATTCAGTTTCTAACATCTGGTTACCTCCAAATATTTTGATTGTGAAACTATTTATTACTGATAGATAGTATTACCGATGTCAGTGTTAAAAATACCAATGTACTATATGCTTTACATTAAATTTGATAGTTTTTTATTGATTTCTATTAAAAAGGTTTCGGTATCAACAATTTGTTTATTTTTTATTGTAGATAATTTTGCTAGATCTCCTGTCATAATACCATCTTCTATTGTTTTTATAGTTGATGTTTCAAGGTTATTTGCAAAATTTATTAAATTTTCAAGTTTATCAAGTTCGCCTCTTTTTTTTAGAGCACCAGTCCATGCAAATAGCGTAGCAACTGAATTTGTAGATGTCTTTTCGTTATTTAAATATTTGTAGTAGTGCCTTTGGAC
>CAKSGI010000119.1 GCA_934454005.1 uncultured Eubacteriales bacterium
TGTTGAGAGAGTGTAAAGAATTAGGGTTTTACTTGATAGTTTATACTTGCAATGGGGAAGAAAAGTACAAAGGTATTAAAAAATATTTAAATAATAATAAAATCCCTTATGATTCAATAAATGAAAATGCACCTTTTATAAATTTTGCATATAATAAGCTATATTATAACATTTTATTAGATGATAGGGCAGGATTAGATTCTGCTTATAGTACATTAAAAGAATTGATCAATAATATAAAGAATGGAGAGATATAATTATGATAATTTTAAATAAAACAACTATAGAAACAAGCCAATTCCCAAATGGAGAAACAAATATTTTAACAAAAATATCGAATATAGCTAAATGTGATGAAAATGTAATTGAATTTTTCTATGAAGATGATAAAGATTTAATACTTTTAATGATGGTAAAAATGGAATTGGATAATCTAGGATTTGAAAATACTCTTTTAGTGATCAAATACATGCCTTACTCAAGAATGGATAGAAGTGAAAATGGTAGTGTATTTACACTTAAACATGTATCAAAGCTTATAAATAGTTTGAATTTTCAAGAAATATATATATTAGAACCTCACTCAGATGTTACTCCTGCATTAATAGATAGATGTATTGTTTGTAAAACTAGCGAATATATTGCAGATGTATGTATAGATAAAGAAGGCTTAAATCCTGAAAAAGATGTTATTTATTACCCAGATGCTACAGCATATAAAAGATACAGTAAAAATTTTTCATATTTCAAATATCAATTAGTAGCAAATAAAGTAAGAGATTTTGAGACAGGAAAGATATTATCCTTAGAAGTAACAGGAGATTTGCCTAAAGGACGTTTTAATGCAATCATGGTAGATGATCTATGTAGTAGAGGAGGAACATTCATGTTAGGAGCTGTAAAGCTTAACCAATTAGGTGCAAATAAAATATACTTAGCAGTAACGCATTGTGAAAATAGTATATTTGATGGAGATATATTAAAAACTGATTTAATAGATAAGGTTTATTGTTCTGATACTATGATTCATAATCAAACACATGATAAATTAATAGTATGTAAATAATACTTGTACATAACACAAGACATAAAGTAATAAACAAAAGATAAATGTTAATAAAAGAAATATTTTATTGCACATTTAGCGTTGAAAACAAGAGTAAATGAAAGAATAAAGAAGATTGAGGTTAAATATGAATGAATATAAGAGGGTCGTTTTAGAAAAATACAGTTGGGAATTAAGAGATGCTAATGAACTTGATAAAAAGAAAATTCACAGAGATAATAAGAAGTATTTAAGGAAATTGACAAGAAAAAGATTAAAGAATGAGGATAGAAAATCATATTGTTCTAATGAACATGAGTGCTTTTATTAGGAGGTTAAAAATGAAAAAGTATACTGTAATTTCATTATTTTCTGGAGCAGGGGGCATGGATTTAGGCTTTAAAAATAGTGGTTTTGAAATAGTATGGGCAAATGATTTTGATTTAGATGCTACAATTACATATAAAAATAATATAGGAAATCATATCACCCATGGAGATATTTGTAAAATCGATAGTAATGATTTACCTGATAATCCTGATATTGTGATTGGAGGTTTCCCATGTCAAGGTTTTTCAATAGCTAATACTAGTAGAAGTATGGAAGATAAAAGGAATTTTCTTTATAAAGAAATGCTTAGAATCATAAATGATAAAAAACCTAAAATATTTGTTGCAGAAAATGTTAAAGGAATATTATCAATGGCTAAAGGTAAAGTTATAGAAATGATAAAAAAAGATTTTGAAAAAATAGGATATAAAGTAGATATAAAATTGCTAAATTCTGCCAACTATGGAGTGCCACAGGCTAGAGAAAGAGTAATATTTATTGGCAATAGGATAGGTGTAAAAAACAAATTTCCTAAGATAGGATATGTTAATGAAGTTAAGTTAAATTTAGTATCAAAAGATGAATATAGATCAAAATTAAAAAATTTCATTACAACAGAAGAAGCAATAGGTTTTTTAGAAAATGTTAAGTTATCTAAAGATGTTATTAATGTAAACAATAGATTGATTTATAATCATGTAGCTTATGAGAATGTAAGTGATAAATTTTGGGGAAGAAAATATTCTGTAAATCAGGAAGAAATATGTGATTATCTTAAGTATTGGAGAAATAAAACTGGGTGGACAACTAAGAAAGTAGATGAACATTTTGGATATAAACATACTGCTGGACATTGGTTTAGAAAAGATAATAAATCAGGATCTATTCCTAAACCTGATGATTGGTGGGAGCTAAAAAAAATATTTGGATTTGATGATAAATATGATAAACAAGTTACTGAGTTTGTAGAAAAGGACATAAAATTTGAACAATCTTTAAGAATTACAAATTGGGATAGACCAAGTGATACAATAACGGCAACAAGTCCTGAAATTCATATTAATAAAAAAAGAAGATTATCGGTAAGAGAATGTGCTATACTTCAAACATTTCCAGATAATTTTATATTCTATGGAAGTTTGAATTCTATGCATAGACAAGTAGGAAACGCTGTACCTGTTCTACTATCAGAAAATATTGCTAATTCAGTAAAGGAAATGTTAAAATAGTTATATACATGGCACGCCTACTGCATTTTTACCGAAATCAGAAAAACCGACATCGGTAAAACCGAAGTCGGATAACGTGACACTACAAATAAATACTAATACAAATAAAAATAATACAAATAAATATACTACACAGCAACAAGTTGCTTGTAGTGGTAATGCTGTATCTTTAAACTTTTCTTGTGTTACAGGAATAGAAAATAACACACATCTTAAATTATCTAACAACCAATTTAAAAAAGTTTCTAATTGGGATATAGATAGATTGAGAAAAGCTATAAAGATATTTAAAGAACAACAAGGACAATACTTTGCTTTATTAGAAAAAATATATTTGGACAATGGAAATTTTGTACCTAAAAGCAATAAATCTAACACTAATAGCAAAAATTCAGCTAACTTTACTCAAAGAAAGTACGACTATGATAAGTTAGAAGCACAGCTTTTAGGTTGGGAAGACATAGAAACAGAAGAGGAAACTAAACAAGAAACAATAGAAGAGCAAGTTAAACAAGCAAGTAAAAAAGAACAACTATGTGTAGAATTACTAAACTACATGGAAAGCAAAATAGGAAAAGTGCCTTTTAAGACATGGATATTACCCTACGTAAAAGAAACTAAAACACAAATAATAATAGATCCTGATAACAATTTTACAAAAGGAATAATAGATAAAAGATATCTAGGGATTATAAAGGAATATGCGACTAATACAGGGAAAGAAATTATATGTAATTAGAAATTAGAACAGGCACAAATAACCCAAAATAACTCTATACAGCGTTTTAAACATTAAAAAAGGGTAAATGCCTATAAGAAACTTAAAAGAAATATTCGTAAGGAGTGTAGGTTAACATGTATAAGATAATTGATTTTGAATATAGAGATTATTATACACCACATGTTATAGAAGTTGAACCGTGGTATAAAGTAGAAAATATTAAAAGTGGAGAAACTAAATGGATAGATAAATATACTTTTTCAGAATTTAAAAGACTAAATCTAATACAATAAATATAGATGAGCAATTTTGATAAAATAAATAAAAAAATATTAAAAATTTTAAAATACAGAACATTGGTTATTGTAGAATAACTGATAAAGATTTTGATAGAAGTGTCGACATAGATAAATATTTAAAAGAAACTAAAAGTCCTTTTGTTAAAAAGAAATAATTATATTATGAGGTGTTTATATGGAATTAGGTAATAGAAAATTTGCTTTTAAATCTTTAGTAGGTTCACATAATTACAACTTAAATATTGAAACAAGCGATAAAGATTATAAGGTTTTTGTATTCCCGACTTTTGATGATTTATATTTTAATAAGTCTTATAGTAAATCTTGCATAGGGGAAACAGAGGACTATGATATTCATGATATAAGAAAATGTAATAGCTTATTTTATAAAGCTAATGTAAATTTCTTAGAAGTGTTATTTAGTAATGATATAATACTAAACTACAATTTAGATTCTAAATCTATAGAGTTAATTGAAGAATTACTAAATATGAAAGATGATATAGCAAAAATGAATTTAAAATATTTATATAATGCTTGTATCGGTATGCATCTTAATAAAATGAAATATATAACCAAAGGAACAGAAGGTACTCAATATTTAGTAGATTTATACGGCTATGACACAAAACAGTGTTTACATGCTTATAGAATATTAGATTTTTTAGTTAGGTATGCTGACAATAACTTTACTGATTTCAAACAAGCTATTACTTATAACAAGACAGAAAGAGAATTTTTATTAGATATAAAGAATGGTAAGTACGATTTAGAACGAGCAAAAGAAATAGTATCTACAACATTTAAGTATGTAGAAGAAAATTATAAAGATATATATTTATCTAAAGAGTTTAATGAAGAAACTAATGGTAAGTTATTAAGCATCATAAAAGAATTAGTTAAGTTAAATTTAGAGGTGTAAGAATGAAAGTTAAAGATATTGTTAATGTAACAAGTGATAAATATATAGCTATTACAGGAAGTGAAGGCTATGCAGAGATATCAGAAAAAGAGGAAATATTACATGATTATGCTGATGTAGAAGTAGTTAATTCAAATAATCCAACTAGAAAAGGTAGAGTGAAGAAAATGGCAGTTTCAGAAGTGACATTATCATATGTAGATGGTGAAATAGGAACAAGATTAATAAAAGATGTTAAATCAACAAGCTTAAATAAAAACATCTTAAGAAAATATAAAAAGTTTATTGAAAAACTTGAGAAGGGCGAATTTAAAAAGCGTTAATGAAAAATAAAAAAATTTAATAAAATATATTTACAATCTAATTTATGTATGTTGTTATATGTTTAAAGGAGGTGATAAAAATGAACAAAGTCACTAGAGTCGATTAAATGGAGTTTCAAGAAAGACATGATAGAAGATCTGTGGGGACAACAAGGCTTGTAGGTTTTAGGGCTACAAAAGACGAAGTAATAGAATTAAAATACTTAGCTTCTAAAAGAGGAAAAACAGTAAGTAATTACCTAAGAAGTTTAGTAATAGAGGATAAGAAAAAGATAGAACTAGAACAATTAGCTAAAAGTGTTACAGAAATATAAAAAGGGGAAGGTGTATTGTGAAAAAACTTAAAGAATTGTTAGAAAGTTGGGGCTATGAATTTAAAGGTTGTTGGGAAGATGGAATATTAGCTTGTACTGATGATAATATGATTGATATTAGTAAAAGTTATAAAGGTTATGAAGTTGAAGTGATTTATTGGGTAAACGATAGCATAGGGAAAAGTACCAAATTTAAAAGTACAAGAGTAAAAGATATAATAAAATTCTTAAAAAGTGAAAGAATTAATTAAAATAACTATTTTAAAAGGCTGGGGGAAATGAATAAGAAATATGAATTAATAGAAAGCGATAGAAAAGGATTTTATAGAGTTAAAGCTTTAAAAGATTTTGGAGATGTAAAGAAAGGAGAAAATAAACAAATGAGTTATCACATTAGTGTTTTTGATAAGCTGAAAGCATTAAATAGTTTTTTAGTGATTTTTAGCTTATTATATTTTTTGTTTAGGTGCTGTTTTTTTACTATTTTTAAGGATAAAGTAATATTTAAAAAATTTTTAATGCTAGATGTTGCAAGTGTAATAACATCTTTGTTAATTATTAAAATATTTTTCTCTTTTTAAAATATAAAGATAAAGGAGTTTTTTGAATATGAAAGCAATGAAACCTGCCATTGTAGAAGTAAACACAGAAAATATAAAATTAAATGACATGATAAATGTTTATGTTGACGACTTGAGATTATGCCCTGAAGGATTTACGATAGCTAGAACTTATGAAGAAGCTGTTGAATTATTAACCAGCAATGAAGTTAATATATTATCATTAGATCATGATTTAGGCGAAGATGAAAATGGTAATCTAAGAAAAACTGGTTATGATTTAGTTAAGTATATATGTGAAAATGGTATTAAAGTGAACAAGGTGTATATCCATAC
>CAKSGI010000120.1 GCA_934454005.1 uncultured Eubacteriales bacterium
AATTGGATCTTGTTTTGTAATAATGGTTTTGGTATTTAGAAATAGTAAATTAAAAGTAATATTGTAGTATAGATATATATTTTAATTAATTTATATATGTATTAGTATCTTAGCAGACTTAAGAATATAGGTGTATTGTAGTATAGAGTATGTTTATTATATTAATGTGCTGGTGCTTAAATAAGGCTTAATAATAAGGTAATATAAATGTAAATACGTATTTAGTAAATGTATTTAGGGCAGAATAATGGAATAAGAATACGGGTATTAATATTAGGATTGTAAAGCTGTTTATAATTTGTGGTATTATTTTTTTGTTTTTATTTTAAGATTCATATTTATTCTTTTAAAAGTCTTTTATATTTTGTGTTTATTAAATTAGAATATAATAAAAGGAAGGCATTAAAAGGAGTATATATATTTAGGATAGGATCTATAATATTAAGCAGGTAATAGAAAATAGGAATTGTAATCGGTAATATGGATATGTATATATAATATGTATTAATAGTGTGTGTGATTAGCGTATGTTAGTGTATAGTATATATGTGCTTATAGGATGGGTGGAGTGGTAGGAGTGGCAAGGGTGCAGAGTGGTAGAGTGGTGTATAGTGATAGGTTGGTTGGAGTGGGTGCGTTGGGTTGATAGTGGGTAGTAGGTTTGGTTGGGTGATGATAAGTGTTTTAATGCCTGCAATAGCTTAAAAACGACGGAAAAGGGTATCAGGCAGGATATATTATATTATGTTATATTATAGGTTCTATGCTAATTATTATATAATACTATATAAATAGTAATATTACATAATATGTTTTATATCTTTATATATATAAATAGAATACGTTTACATTATTATATAATTTCCTTGAGGTAATATAACTAATATTATATTACCTCAAGGAAACGTTTTTTCGTTATATATTTTTATATTTAGGGGGGTTGGTTTATACTTTTGCCACTCTTTTTTATCCAGAATCCGCCCACAGCTGTTTCATTCACACCAAATAAATTTTCCTACACGACAAACTTAAACCAAATTTTTTTATACAATATTTAATAATTTCAATAAAAATGGCTATTTCTTTATCGAAAACGCTCTCGATAAAATCCACATAATAACGTTGTTTTTGTTACTTTTATAAGCATTAAAAATACTCATATTTTATCAATAAATAAACATAAATAACGTCAAAAGTCAGTTATATCAACGGTTTAGACGATATTAAATAAATTTCAAGAAAAATATAAGTTTTATATTTAAAATAATGACACTCAAAAATGCTTTAAAACCCAGTTATATCAATGATTTAAGACGATTAATTATATAAATATTAAAATAACATTCGATAGTTAATTATCGGAACTATATCTGTGCAAAACAAAGATATTTTTATACTTTTAAACTAATTGTATATAGAATAATGTTATTTGCTTAAAATTTAAGTCTTATAAAATATATTTCAAAAAAATATTATTTTTTTTAATAATAGGTTCTATAATCTGTAATCAAACATATAATTAAATATAAGCAATGATAAGCAAAGATATCTAAAGTAAGCAAAGGTTTAGCTTAGAATTGTTAATTAATATTTTAAAGGAGTTTTAATTATGGCAAAGAGATTAGTAATACCAGTAGAGTTTTCACAAATAAAAGAGGAGGACATACAATTATATTTAAAACTAAAAAGCTTTGATAAACCAGGAGCAATAATCAAAGATATATTAAAAGGAAGATTGCCATTATCAATACTACAAGAAAAAGAGGAAAAGTAATGTTAGAAATATCAGTTCACAGAAACGGAAAAAAACTTATTGATTATAAAAAAAAGAGTTTTAAAAATACTAAACTATATAGCTCAACATTAGGTCTTGCATTAATAGGTATGAGTGAAGTGTCAAATATAGAGAATTTAAATTTAAATGTAATAGATAATATGAAAGAAAAAGTAACTGATAGTGATTGGTATACAATGATAGAATTTTTTAAGAACATTAATAACTTTATAAAGAATTTTGTTTGGTGTATCAACAATCCTTTAAATGCTTTACTTATATTCTTACAATGGTTACAGCCACTGCTTTTAATATTATGTTTATTAATTTCTAGTGTCGGAGTTATAAGTTATATGTGTGGAAGTGATAAAATATTTGGAGCTACGCCAGGGCAATTAATAAAAAATCCTATACTGACATTCTTATTATTTCAAATATTAGTATATTCTCTAACTTTAGCTTTATGATTGAAATTGTTATTCAATGTTTGAAAAATATAAACAAAAAACCTAAATCTACCTAAACATAGACTTAGGCTATATTACTCTAAGCGCTACCCGTTTACACGTGAATACGTTAGAGTATATGCTAGAAATCTCTAAAATATTCATATTTTTACCTATTTTTAAAAATAAATATTATTTTATTAATAATGGAGCGACTTTAACTGAAAATTCAGCCACTGCATAAGCAAATATATATCCCCATACAAAACTCATAATTAACACCTCACTTTAAAATTAAATTGTTGTGGAGAATTATATTTATAGTATTGTCAATTTTAAAAATAAATATACACGTAAAGGAGAATAAATTATGGAAATTTCAATAATCATCAATGGTGAACCTTTATTTAAGAAAAGAAGATATAGAAATAGAGAGGAGTTACGAACATTAGATAGAGTTGCAGGTAAGATATTAAACAACAATAAAGCTAAAACATTCTTTGTTTTTATGATAGCTTGTTCGTTATTTGTTTTTACTCCTCATGAAATAGCTTATGGTGGAACATTTGATCCTACCAAAATAGATGAAGTTGGAAAGACATTTTTGACAATAATTCAAAAGGTAGGATATTGGGTTTGTATCATTATGGCAACCAAAGAAATATTATCTGAATTAATGCATGGTACATTAAAAAATGTAGGACAGGTAATTATGAAATATAGTGTAGCTTTTGGAACATTATTTGCTTTACCTTGGATTTTTGATTTAATAATTGATATTTTTTCATAAGTAATAAGGGCTACCTTGATTCAAAGGTGGCTCATTAAGGAGGAATTTGTAGTGTTATCATTAATAAAGAAAAAAGATACTTCAATGCCATTAGATAAATTTTTTAAATTAGTAAAACCAAAATATGTTTACCTTAAAATAACACCTCATAAATCGATTAGGAATTATAATTCTAGCAATATAGCTAAATCAATAGCTTTGTCATATAAATCCATTAATAAACTTATAAAGATCGAGCAAAAAAAACTGTGGTTAGAAACTCAGTTTAAGGTTAGTTATATAATAGACATTGAAAACAAAAATGCTAATTTTTATTTTATAGTGCCTGATGTATTCAAAACGATTATATTAGAAAAGTTAGCTGAAATATGGAGCAAATGTACAGTTGAAGAAGTAGAGCCAATAAAAGAGTTTTCGACTAAAGCTACAAGATATCAAATGTTTTACAAAAAAGACGATGCATTTTCTTTAGATGTAAACAAATCTTCAAATGAACCTTTAAATTCAATATTAAACGTAGTAGATATAATGCAAGAAAACGACAGAGTGTTAATAGGATATAATTTCCATCCAACTTCCCAATTTGGTTGGAAAGAAAGATATGATAAAACTATTACTGAATACAAAGAAGGTAAACCAGTTGAAAAAGATAGGTTGAGTTTTAATTATATTGCCAAAATGACGCTACATGTATTTGTTGAGATTATAGATATAGTGGTTAGTACAATAGATGATTTATTAAGTTCTAAGATTAAGAAAAAAGGCAATGAATATGTAGGGTTAGCTGAAGCTTTGGCAACAGCTTTAGATACAAATAGAGAACTATCTTCTCAAACGAAGAGAAAGAAAGATCAAATAGTATTAGATACAGAAATAGCCTTAATAAGTGAAAGTACAGATAAAACTAGAGAATATAATAATATTAATGCGGTTGCAACAGCCTATAGGTCTTTAGACGGTGATAATGAGTTAATATATAAACTTATACCTGCAAAAAACAAATTCGGCATTACAGATAAAACATGGGGATTGAAAACAAGTCAGTTATCTACAGATGAATGCCAGAACTTTATACAGATCCCAGGGAAAGAATTAATGAATCAAATTGGCATAAAACATATAAACATAGAAGAAATGCCTGTGCCTGATGAATTAAGAAACGGATATATTTCTTTAGGGGATTGCACTTACAAAGGTGATAAATGCAAGGCTTATTTAAGTGATGATAAAGAAGTTAGAAGATTAGGATTAGCATTACTAAGTCGACAAGGTGGAGGGAAAACAACTTATTTATGTAATTACGCTAATAATGTAGCTAAGAAAAAAGAAAATTTAGTACACATAGACTTTATAAAAAATTGTGAAGCTAGTAAGACTATTGAAAATTCTATAAAAGACAAAGATAATGTTATTATAATGGATTTCTCTACAGAGGAAGGTTTACAATCTTTGGCTTATAATGAAGTTAGATTTACTGAGAATATGGATTGGTTTGAAAAACAAGCAATAGCAAATATGAAAACCGAACAAACTTTAACTCTAATGAATGCAGTTAATACAAATGGTGAGCCTTTAACTAACAAAATGGAAAGATATTTCTGTGCGGTTTGTGATATTGTGTATCTAGTAAATGATAATGCTACACTAAAAGATATTATAAGATGTTTACAGGATCATGTATATAGAGATGAGATATTACAGGCTATACCAGAAGAAATAAAAGGGGATTTATCAGAAGAAATATTGGCAGTACAGTCTTTGGATGAATGGTCGAAAGGTACTAAAAACAATGAACCTGAAAAGGTAGGTACAAAAGAGTCTAAAATAGAGGGTATTTTAGATAGGGTTAATTTATTAAGAAGGGATTTTTATTTAAAAAAGATGGTTAATAAATCTCCTAAGAACAATGTTAATTTTGTTGAAGCTTTAAATAGCGGTAAGATGATATTAGTACGTATGCCACAATATAAATTTAAGGATTATGTTAAAAACGTAATAACCACATTTATAATAACAAAATGTTGGTTGGCTTGCGAATTAAGGGGAGAACAAGAGTTCCCATTATTAACTCATATAGCAATTGACGAAATTAGCCAAACTAAGACAGCAGAAAAATACATGGAAAGTAAATTGACACAAACAAGAAAGTTTGGCGTGAAGTTTGTTATATGTGGGCAATATTTAAATCAATTAGATAGAGATACTATATATTCCTTAAAAGGAGCTGGTTTCTCGTTTATGTTATTAAGGGGAGCTATAAAAGAGGATTTTAATTACCTTAAAGATGAAATGAATGGTAGCTTCGAATATGAGGATCTAAAGAGTTTGCCACCTTATCATAGTTTGAATATTATAGAAACTACAGAAGGTAAATCATGTTTTGTAACTAAATTACCTCCAAAACTAAAATAATTTTTTTGCATATCTAATTATTATTTAATAACACTTAATATTAGATATGCAATACTTATAAAATAGTTTTAAAGTAGTTGTATTGTAGTTTTACTTTACAGTAAAGTAATATTATAATAAATATATATTATAATAAAAATAATAGGAATATTATTAGAAAATAATAATATACTATAATATAAATGTTATTAAAGTTATTGACAAGGACATTAACCGTGAATTAGAATGTTAACAGGAGGTGAAAAATATGGATTATACATTAGCAGATTATAAAATATTACATTCCTTTGTAAATATAAAGACGGAAGTGAAAAATGGCGATTCTAAAAAAGGAATAAATGCTATGCATGGAATGAATATAAAAGAAATAATGGCTATTACAGGATTATCATCAACTAAAGTAAGAAATACAATATCTAATATGATAAGAGATGGCTTAGTTGAATTTGGAGTAAAAAATAGAAACTCAAACACATATATAATAACTAAAAAAGGAAAAGACAGATTGATTGAATTAAAAGGAGATAGAAATAGTTAATAAAAATATAGACAAATATAGTTATTTGTAGTAAAATATACTCACGAGGTGAGTA
>CAKSGI010000121.1 GCA_934454005.1 uncultured Eubacteriales bacterium
GCGCAGATTATGTTCTATTAATTTGTTTCTTGCGTCCATATCTCCATTTTTATATAAATCTAGGTATTTTTTTTCATCCTTCGCGGATAATGGTTTAGGAAAAGAGCCAGCCCCTGTAACATGGAGAATAAAAAATAGGACATCTTTTATCAAAAAATCGAAAATAAAATTTATCACATTGACCCTCCTTTAGCTATATAACATAATTATATATATGCTAATAAAGAGTTATATGTGCAAGTACAACAAACAAAACTTTAATAATGTTGATATACAAAATAAAATGAAATATTTAAGTATTTAAGCTCGATACATTAAATTAATTTATGTTTGTTTAAATATTTTCTTAACCACTCTCACCTTGTATTATCCAAATATTGGTAATTCTCGGTGATTTTTATATAAATATTAAACATAGTTAATAATAGTTCTGTTATTTTGCGAATAGACTTTTTCTGTCTATTTTATTATAGTAAAGAATGTAACTTACGTAATTTACAATTAAATTTTACTTGCCTATACATATGTGATAAGAGATAGGCAGAAAGGAGAGTATATTTATGAAAAAGAGATTATTAAGTGTAGGTTTAGCGTTTATTCTTGCAATTTCTTTAGCTATTCCAGTATTTGCTGAAACCGTCTACTATAATGGTAATGCAATACATTGGGATCATGGTGTGACTCCTTGGAGAATTTGCTATTCAAAGGTAATGTCTGGTGAATATGAGCATTCAACTGCAGCAAATGAAACTTTCTCTGGTTGGCAATACCCCGGTGTACTTGCAGAAGCTAAGCAATTTGTCGGGTTTGGTCGCGCATATGCATATTGGAATTGCAGAGGATAAATAATTTTTGGAGGCTACAACAGTGAATAAAAAATCATTTGTTGGTGCTTCGCGTTATATTATAAGTGCATTGATAGCAATGCAGGGTTTGCTAATACTTCTGTTTGCTGTCAATGCACTCAATAATGCATACATGCACCAATGGGAACAATACGGAAATCAAAGTGGCGCACTAAATATATATTTTAATGAAGACTTTACAAATTCAAAAGATATCGAAGAATATCTATATAAGGAAGCAATCAATAATAATCTATTTATTATACGAAAAGATTTATATTTTAGTAATGGAAATCCTTCTGGATTTAAATTTGGAATCTATGGCAACGCTGATAATAACAATGTATCTTATTCATTTTACGGAAAAGAAATATTAAGCAAAGAAATGCTAAATGAGCTTCAAATGTCTAATAATGAATATGCAACCATAGGCGTAGACTCGGGAAGTGTACATTCATTATATGATATTCCAACATTTAGATTCGGTGGCAATGTTGTTATCAAGAAGCTTTCAACACTTATAAAAGAAAGTGGAACTTTGCAAGGAAAATACATAATCCTTGGTGCAGATAACAATTTAAAAAATGACATATTAACCAACTTATCCGCATTAACAAATTCACCAGAAGATAGATTGACAACAGCTTCACAGGGAGAACATTTTGACAATAGTTTTATAAATAATATATTAACTGTATTGCTAATCGTTCTAATACTATTAAATACTGTATTTTTCCTGATGATCGTAATTAGAAATATAAATAAATGGGGAAAATTAGCATTGATGGGATGGTCACGAACTGCATATTGCTATGAAGTATTCGGGCGTTTTATTTGGATTGCGATTGCCTTATTGTTACCGTTATCAATAATTGGGGTAATTGCTTCAGGTTGGAATGAATCCTATTTCAAAATGCTTTTTGGTCAATTTTTCTTGTATAGTGTATTTAATCTCATAATAACATCTCTCGAAATAGCTATTGCTTCTTTGGTAGTTTTTTCAATCTCTCCTATTAACGCGATAAAAGACAGATTCCCAAAGCATATATTGTATGCATTCGGAATAATAGGGTATATAGCCATGAGTACTGCCATAATTTTCTGCAGTTCTTATATTGATGAACCAATTGGTAATATTAAAGATAACATACAAATATCTAAATCTTGGAATAAAGTTTCAGAATATCAGATATTTAAAAAGATTTCTGCTGGTAATGATGAAAGTTCGTTCGCGGGTAAATCAAACGCTTTAGACCAAAGGATATTTGACTGGTATAACGAAATTCACAACAATAGTGATGTATTATTAATTAAAACCCGTTTCGAGGACAGAAATCTTCTTGATCTATGGCGTTCAAATAGAGTATATTCAAACATTCCTTCAGAACCATTTTGGTACTTTGTAGCATCTAAAAGCTATCTTGACACAATAAATATTAAACTCTCTGATGAAATTTATCAACAAGCTGAAGAAGGAGTACGAACATATTTGATTCCTTCAAATATGGACGATAATTGCAAAAAAAATATAGAAAAATATTTTGAAGAATCGTCAGTAAAAGGTATTAGAGATAGTGACATTCAAACAACATTTAACAAAAATAAAGAATTTAAATTTGTAGAATACACTGCTGATAGTCCTTTCTTCACATGGACTACTGATCCTGAAAAAGAACTGTATACAAATAACCCGATTATATACTTATGTACTCCTCAAAATATGACATATTTTGAATCGGAGGGACTTAAAACAACTGGTCTTAATGGATGTATCAAATTCCGGAATTCAGAGGCAGCAAAGAAATATTTAAGCACTGAAATTATGTCAAAATATAACCTTGTTGATAATAATTTGGTTTTTTCCGATGTAAACGATTATATTGATGGACTCCAAAAGGAACTTATTACCGCAATTTTCTGGCTTGGTATGTCTGCAATAATTTTATCAATTATCCTTATAGGAATACTGATTTCCATAGCGACTGTGTTTAGAATATCGAATCAAAATAGACTCAATGTAGAAAAATTTATGGGGTTTAGTTTTATTAAAATGTATCAAAAACCATTAGCATTACTTGTTTCTGCTATCATTATCGAATCGATAGTTATGATTGCCGTAAAGTCTAAATTTGGTTTGCTAATAAACTCCGCATTGTCCGTGGTACAGCTTATAATATTTTTTGCTTACATGTCACGGAATGAAATTAAAAATATATTGAAAAATTTCAAGGGGTGGTAACTAATGGTAAAAGAGGTAGAAATACATAATCTCTCAAAACAGTTTGGGAAAAGGGTTATATTTAGCAATGTAAATTTGGATATTAATAAAGGTGATTTTGTTGCAATTACAGGTGCTAGTGGATGCGGAAAATCAACACTACTTAACATGATCGGTCTAATGGAGGAATTCAATTCTGGTTCAATAAAAATTGAAGGCAAATGTTTGCCTAAAATAAAATCTAAATACGCTACAAAGTTACGCCGAGAGAAAATCAATTATCTTTTTCAGTCTTACGGGTTAATAAATGATCTTACTGTTTTACAAAATCTTTTATTGTCGATGAACTATGTTAAGATGTCAAAAAAAGAAAAAGTCAAAAAAATCTCAGAAGTACTTGAACGGGTTGGTCTTTTAAACCTTATTAATGAAAAAGTAAACACTTTATCCGGCGGTGAACAGCAACGAAGTGCTGTCGCTCGCGCTATTGTCAAACCCGGTAATTTGATTCTAGCCGATGAACCAACGGGTGCATTAGATGCAAAAAATGCAGAAATTACAATGAAACTGTTAATAGATCTGAATTCTGAAGGAAAAACTATTTTATTAGTAACTCATGATTTAAATATAGCTAAAATGTGTAGTAAAGTTATCAAAATAGCTAACCATTCCGTTATTGTATAGAAATTCATTGATTTTGGAATAATATCAAGTGTAACAAAAATAAATATACCAGAAAATCGTACATGCGATAAATTCTTCAATTTAAGTTTAGATATCCGTTGGTGCTACAGAACATAATATTAATTACAAAAAACTAAAGCTCGCTTACAGCGGGCTTTTTTGCACCTGAATATAAAAAGTGAATAATGCTTTTTTTAGTAAGAAAAAAACAAGAAGCCATACTTGACCTCCAATTTGCTAAATTGGCGGTAATGATTCTACCATAAGCCCAACTTATTATTTTTTGATATGCCACATTCACCATTTATTTTTGATATACTCTTTTTGTCTCCTCTTGCATACTAGCGTCACCATACAGTTGTGATTAATATTCCTGATGTGCAATTTCTTGGACTTCATCCATTAACTCAATTTCCCTTTGTAATATCTGATGCAACTGAACTGAATCACCATCACTTGTTTCATGTTGTACTCCACAATTTTGCGCTTAGATAATTTCTCCTCTCTCCCAGTTTCGCGTACACTTTCTGATACTCCCCAGGCATGAATTTAAGCATACTTTGGAAGATTTTGTGGTCGTTATCCTCGTTCTATTGATGATAAGTATATGGAATTCGAAAATTGCAACACGAGAAATAAATTTAAATAAAAAATTAGCCTCGAACGCTAAACGCATCTCGAAGCTATTGTTTGGCGCGCCAGGAGGGACTCGAACCCCCGACCTTTTGGTTCGTAGCCAAACACTCTATCCAGCTGAGCTACTGGCGCAATTACTATGTATAATATACTACCACATATATTCATAAAAATCAATAGAAATTTCTCAAAATTACGAAATTACAATAAAAATGAAAAGCTCACAAATGCAAAACGCATATTGAGGTTCATGACTGGCACAAATAGTTATAAGTGGCCCGAAAGTTCAAAGCACAAGCAAAACAGAAAATGATTTATTTTTAGCTCTGAACATAACTTACCCCCGGAAACACTCTGGTACGGATAGAGAATTATAAGTGACAAAAACAAATTCAGTAATAATGTAGTTTCAGGCCAACTACAATGTTTATAAGGAAGGTCAGTCTAAAAACTTCGATATTTTATTACATTGTTATATTGTATTTAGAATTATCCAGCAAAGTTATAGCATTGCTAATTGTTATAACTAAGCAAAGAATCTGAGTGATTTTAGTAATATAAATGTTTTGTAGATTTTAAATATAAAACGTAAAATTTAGCTATGTATATGTATCTAATTGGTAGAATTTAGTAAAATATGGTAAAATTTAATTGATTATTAATTTTTGATAATGTATACTAGCCGTAAAGGAGGTTTTTATATGAAAAAATTTTTTTCTTTCATTTTTTGTTTGTTCATAACATGTTGTTCAGTTCTCTGTGTTTCTGCAAATTTTCCTAATAATAGGGAAATAATTCATCTGACTTCAAAACCTGAACCTACTTTGAGATTATGTGCTCCCGATATTGAATGTAAAGTAGATATTCCCTTTATGACAGACATGCGTTACTGTACATGGCTAAATGGATCGGGCATCCGCGGATGCACTGATAATTACGGCAGTAAAGGTCATTGGGTAGCCCATCTTATTGACGCAGGATCACATACATATGTGCTTCAAAATTATGCAACGTATAGTGGCATGGGATTTCTCGACGCGCTCGCTAGGGTGGTATATACAAATACATTAGTTTTGGATGAAACCGTTACTACCGGTCGGGCATGTTGTTGGTCAAGACATGATGGCCTTAATCAGCAGTGGGTGTTTGAACCGCTTGACACGGACCTTATAAAATTTCGCTTGAGGAACAAAGCAACTGGACACTACTTGACAATGAATAGCGCTGATAGTAAATGTGTCGGATGGCACTGGGTTAATGATCGTGATAGAAACTACGAATACCAAATATGGGAAAAACATTAAACAAACAATAAAAAAGATGCCTAACAATAATTAGGCATTTTTTCGTAGGAACTTACTCGACTATCGTCAAGCCAATTAAATTATGAGGGAAACGAAAATCCGATTATGTAATAATCGATTAAATATGTTATTGGTCGAGGTGACAGGGCTCGAACCTGCGGCATCTTGGTCCCAAACCAAGCACTCTACCAAACTGAGCTACACCTCGTTAAAAAAACTAAACCACCATTTTATAAATTAGGAGGTTTAAATATTTGGTGACCCGGACGAGAATCGAACTCGTGTTACCGCCGTGAAAGGGCGGTGTCTTAACCGCTTGACCACCGG
>CAKSGI010000122.1 GCA_934454005.1 uncultured Eubacteriales bacterium
TTATACTGTTTCTGTAAGACTTATTTCCATTTTTTATTTTGACTTTTTAAACTGGAATTTAACTTTTCACTTCAGCATTTAGTTTTAATTCTTATCCACAAATGTTTGTGATATATTTTTCATAAAATAACTTATTTGCACAGCGGACCTAAAAAATGCGATAAACACGTACTTTCTTGGGTTTTATGTTCTAAAAATCATTAAATATTAGAATTTTCTTTGATTTAAGAGTATTCAGATTCACTGCGCAAATTACAGATTATTCATAAAAATATCGAAATGTTTTTCCCTCAAAGATTTTTTAGGATTTGCAATTTATCAACATATTTTTTATTAAATTTACTGTTCAATTTTTAGAAATACGATATCGAAATTCAACCAAAAGAAAAAGAACTATAAGTTGTTAGCTAATAGTTCTCTATATGATTTTTCAACCAGTAATTGCGGATTGCCAATTTTTTATATGCTTCAAGATTTTGTTCTATTAAGTCTTTGGAAATAGCTTCAATTTCTTCATTATCAGCAACTTCGTAATTTTGCTTGTCAAGAACAGATCCTTCTGCTCCCTTTTCTGGTATCTCTATCAACATGGATTTTATAAGAAACTGGATTGTTTGCCATATCTCACCACTTTGTCCTAATCTTCTTTGGGACACGACTGTTGTAGTACGTTGGATTATACTCTTCAAATTCCATATTCTTTTTTATGCAATCTCGAATTATCCACGCAAACTCTTCAGGGCTGTATCCGTTTGGGTCTGCTTCAATATATCCATCAGGATATACACCAAATTTGTTTTTGTAATCAATAAATGCTTTTTCTAATTCATCAGTCATTTCTTTTTCCCACATCGCTGTAAAAACCATAATTCACCTCATTAAACTTTATCAATTAGTTTTAGAAATTTAGAATCAACTTCTGGAAATAGTTCTTTTAATATTTCTATTTCTTTTTCTTGATTATTATAATAAACAATTCCGAAATCAGCACATATTTCTGCCATATCCTTTTTTTATGTATCATACTCGACAAAAAATGGAACTACACGACCAACTTTTTCACCTTCCTCACTTAATTTTCTTGGTGTATCTGAAATTGTAAGTTCATTAATATCTGTTGGTGTGACCCAAGGTATTCCGTCCTCTGAATAATATGCGTAATTGCTGATACTGATATCGTCCTATTCAATCCTTGATAGTGATTTACTTCATTCTACTAACCATATCAGCTGCTGCATACATTTCAATCTTTAGAAATTATCACCATCAATCTATTAAAACTTAATTAAATTCCTATAAGCCATATTTATAGGCTTTTTATGTTTAAATGATATAAAGAATACAAAAATGCACGCATCTTCATTTTGCCATATCTGATATCATTATCTTTTACAATATTCTTAGATCAACTCATACTTCAAAACTTCAGTTTCTTTATCCAAGATTACTTAGTTATTATATATTATAAAAATATCATCACTTTATAAAATTGTCTTATAAAAAGTGATGATATTTAATTTGGTCTCTAAAAATCCATGTTTATATAAATAGTCTTAATTATACTTCTTTAATTCGAGGCAATTGCTTTATTTCTGGTATCCATGCCTTATTTGCTGAGCCATATATACCAATAAGCTTGATCATTTCTTTTCTAACAGCTTCTTTTATTTCATAGTAAATGAAATATGCATTATTTCCTTCAAAATCACCATTTTTAATTGCCTTAACTACTGCTTGACATAAATCATTGTTAACATTAACTTTGTTGATACCTAGAGAACATGCTTTTTTCAATAATTCTTTATCAGTTCCAGAAGAACCATGTAATACCAGTGGAAAGTTATTAGTTGCTTTTTTGATTTCAATTAATCTTTCAAAATCTAAAGTAGGTTTATACTGTTTAGGATATGCACCATGTGCAGTACCAATTGCTACAGCCAGACAATCAACACCTGTTTCTTCAATAAATCTAAGGGCTTCTTCAGGAGACGTAAGAGCAGCATCACGATCTACGGCATAATTATCAGCTTGTCCAACATGTCCTAGTTCTGCTTCAACAGAAATTCCAACTGCATGAGCAAGTCTTACAATTTCTTTGGTATCTGCAATATTCTTTTCATTAGGATATGCCGATCTATCGATCATTACTCCAGTGAATCCAGCATTGATAGCACCTTGTATTTGATCCAATGTATCTCCATGATCCAAATTGATTGCAATAGGAACAGAGGCTTGTTCTGCTAATTTTCTTAATTCTTGTCCAAAAAAGTATATATCTGGGGTTGCTGCAAAAATGACATCTAGAATCAAGGGAGCATTAGCATCTTCAGCTGCTTCAATGCATGCACGAGCATCAATTTCATTTTCAACATTAGGGGCAGCAACAGCATATGATCCTGCTGCTGCTCTATCTAATATTTCTTTTAAACTAACTAGCATTCTATCTTCTTGTATATTCTATTGGTCCCGTCTATGGGATAATAATACACTTTTCTTTCTACCAGTTTGTTAAACCGAAACTGGTTACGGTTTATTTTTTGATGGAATTGAAATATGTGAATATGTGTTTCTGATTAGATTACTTCAAAAAGTGCTCATCACATATCAATTCTTTTATAAAGACTTTTTAACTGCGATTATGGTATGCAGAATATTCACAATTTCAAGGGACTATAGCTATCCAGCTAAGGAAGTACTAATAATACAAAATTTCATACTTCTTCAAAACTGATTGCTTTTATATAGTTAGATATTATTAATAATTCATTTATTAAGAGTACTAATTTATAATTTTTAATTATTTAAAACTGTTTCTTTATTTTGCTTTAATAAAACAATATAAGTTAACACAAAGCCAACAACAGCTGAAATAACTATGCCAATGATGAAACCTAATAATCCACTTTCCATATGCACTGCGATTGACCATACACCTAATGCAAACCCTGTTCCATTAACACCCATAATAGAACATATCATTCCGCCGATAGCAGCTCCTATTGATCCACAAATTAATCCACACATTCCTTTACTAGGCAAGGTTTGATTGAAAATTGCTGGTTCGGTTACCCCCATTGCAGCAGAGAAAGTATTAGCAATAGCACTTGCTTTGTCCTGCTTCGTTTTTGAGAAGAATATGAATGCTGCACATGCACCACATTGTCCAAAAATTGAGCAGTTTACCAATGGAATAATTGGATCAAGTCCAAAGTTTGCTAAAAATTGCATGTCTAAAAAGTCAAATGCTAAATGGCATCCAGTTATTACTATAAACTGATAAGCAAATGTGAAGATTAAAGCACCTATTCCTAAAGGTAGTGTTATTAACCAAGAAGCAGCAGAAATCAAGAAATCTTCAACTATTCTTATGATTGGGCCACAGAAGAACATAGTTACTAAAAATGTAGCACTTACAGAAATAAGTGGTGTAAATATACTATCAACAATGCCTGGAACAATCTTTTCTCTACATAGCTTTTCCATTGAAGCAAGCATCCATCCAGCGAAAATAGCTACTAATACAGAGCATTGGAAAGCAGCAATTTTAAAGTTTATTCCAAATAAACTGATAATCATAGCTTCTCCACCTGTAGATACATCAAATGCTGATGGTAAACTTCCACTAACAAGCATCAATCCAAGGATTATGCCCAATACTTCAGTTCCACCGAATCGTTTACATGTTGACCATGTAACAAGAACTGGTAACATATCTAGTGCTGTTCCACATAGGATTGATAATAATACATACCAGTTAGAATCTGCACTAATCAATCCAGTATATTCTAATATTGATCTGATACCCATTAACATACCAGAGCAAATAATTGCTGGTAATACTGCAGGGAACACAGTACTAAATATACCTACTATTTTCTGCATTATCGTTTCTTTTTCGTCTACGACAATTTTTTTGCTAGAATCACTATTAACAATATCTAAGGCTTCCTTATAGACTGCCCTAATAGTTCCATTTCCTAATATTATCTGGTTTTGGTTTCCTACAACAGCAAGTCCTTTTACTTTATCAATTGACTTAACTCGTTCCTTATCAACGATAGAATTATCATGAACTTCAATTCTTAATCTAGTTGTACACATGCTGACGGTTTTGATGTTTTCTAGTCCACCCATTGCATCTATGCATTCTTGGGCAATTTTCTTATAATCTTCCATAAATCCTCCTTATTTTATATAACTTCAGCATCATTCGCGACTAATGCTGTTATTACCATAAATAAAACCCAAAGCAAAAATAATTAACATTCTTCTACTTTGGGTTATGCTCGATTTAACGATGGCAATCCTACTAATATAAAGTTATGATTTCATTAATCTATTAACGTGTAATAATATATAAAATGTTTCTTCTTTTGATAGCTTCCAATCGTATTGTTTTTCAAGAAATTGTTCTATCTTCATAGTACATTTGAATACATCGGGATAATCTTTTTTAGCGGTATCATACAAATTTGTATATGGCTGATTTAATTCAATTCCTTTAAGATGTCTTACCATTAGATATCTCATATGTAGAATGAAACGTGAGTACTCTAAACTATCTGTTTGTAACTCAACATTAAAATAATTACTTATTATGCTCAAAATTTCATCTATTATTTCCGTCATACGTGTCGTTTCGTACATATCGTTTATTCCGTTTTCAGCATTCACAAGATGTAATGCAATCGCACTTGCTTCATCACTTGGAAAAGAGATTCCTGTATCTTCCTCTATGATTTTTAAAGCTTTATCGCCTATTTTCGCTTCAATAGGGTATATAACGTTAATAACATAATTCATTGGATTTTCCATATCTATTTCATTATCGTATCTATAGATTGCAAAATTTATATGATCAGCTAAAGTAAATACTATATTAGGGTTAAGATCTACATTAAGGTATTTTTTTGCTACTTCTACTATTTTTGCAGATATATCAATAATATATTTATCGATAGAATCAAATAGAGATAAATATTGTTTATCAATAAGCTGATATTTTTCTTGAATTACCTGCTCATCTTCTATGAAATATGGAATCTCCTTAAAACCTACACCTTTTCCATATATTATTACTTTATCTCCATTATTATCTAAAGCTAAAGCATAATTATTATTTATTCTCTTAATTACTTTCATACTAATCTTTAATTATAATATTGCAACAATATCTTCATATGTTACATCTTCCCCTATTTTTTTTAGTTCCTTTATTTTTTCTCCGGATGTTATTACAACCATTGTTGTCAAAGGATATTTTTCTTTTTTTAAAAACTCCATATCCATTTCTACTGCTTCATCATTACATTTAACGTGTTGCCCTTCCTTTAATAACATTTTAAAGCCTTTACCATTAAGTTCAACAGTATCTATACCAATATGGATAAGTATTTCTATTCCGTTTTTCCCTTTTATTCCAAACGCGTATCCGTTTTCTGATGCCATCACAACTTTTCCATCTATTGGGCATTTGAAATGACCATTGAAAGGTTCAACAGCAAATCCATCTCCTAATATCTTATTTGCAAACATTTCATCTTGAACATTTTCAATTTTTATAATTTTACCGGCTACCGGTGAATATATATTCATTTTCTTTGAAAACAACGCCATATGTACCTCCAAAAAAATAAAAAATCCTAGCAAAACAAAACCAATCGGTTATGCCTCACTAGGAGTAACAATTCCTTCTTGTCTATATATTAGCACTAGAGAATATCTAAATCAATAAAAATGTAACAAATTATTTCACAGCTGGTAACTATTCACCGAAAAAATAAATAATTTGAATAAGCCATTATAAAAACTTAGTGATTTGCACTGGTTGTACTGGTGTTATTGCACTAAGTTTTTACTTTTTCATTATCTTTTCTATGGCTTTCACCCGTCTTTAAAAGTTAGCACCATTAATCTTTAAGCACACATTTTGAATAAAGTAATTCAAGCCCAGTATTGATGG
>CAKSGI010000123.1 GCA_934454005.1 uncultured Eubacteriales bacterium
CAACAGACAGGCAACTTCAATTTAGCATATCTCAAGTAAATGCAACAATGTGTTGCGTTTAAGTTGAAATTTAAATTTCACTTCAGCCAAACGAAAAACGATTGACAAATATAAATAGATAAAATAGTATAAAGACAACAACAAAAGTAGTTAGGATTGTTATTGGAAAATAAGTAATTATTTCAAGCGAGACCTATTTGTAAGTAATTTCAAATGGGTCTTTTTTGTATTCTAGTTAAGGAGAAATAAGATGGAGATATACAGTATAGTAAGTGGAAAAGTTGTTTGCTTAGAAGATGTATCTGATCCTGTATTTTCAGAAAAAATGGCTGGTGATGGTGTTGGAATTATTCCGGATTCTAGTATCATTTGCAGCCCTGTAGATGGAGTAGTTTCTATGCTATTTCCAACAAAGCATGCGATAGGAATTCATTGCCAAGATAACACAGATATTTTAATTCATATTGGGATAGATACAGTAGAATTGGAAGGAAAACCATTCATTGCAAAAGTAAAAAAAGGAGATCAAGTTAAAATTGAAGACCCTTTGATTCAGGTGGATTTTAAAGCTATTCAAAATGCAGGCTATGACATAACCACTTTGCTTCTAGTTGTAAATAAAAAGATAGAAATAATAAAAAAGTCTGGGTATATAGAAACAGGAGAATATATTTTGGAAAGCCAGTAAGGAGAGCTTATGATTGCTAAGAAAATCTTTAATAATAACAGTGTTTTGTCTATTGATGATAACGGACGAGAAATAATTCTTCTTGGTGGAGGAGTTGGGTTTGGAATCCATAAAAATGATGAAATTGACAAAAAAAAGATAGAAAAAATATTTCGATTGGATAAAAAAACCAATTTAACTTTTCAAACAATTGTTCAAGAAATGCCGATGCAATATATTTTGCTATCAGATAAAGTGATTCGTTTCATTAAAGACAATACTAAAAAAAAGATTCATGACTATATATATGTTACTTTAACAGATCATATTTGTACTACCATTGAGAGGTCAAAAAATAATATTATCTTCGATGATGCATTATTAATGAATGTAAAAAATTTTTATCGAGAGGAATATGAAATAGCAGTAAAAGCAGTAGAAATGATCAGAGAAGCAGTAGATGTTGAAATTCATGATTCAGAAGCTGATTTTATTGCGCTACATATAATCAATGCGGAACTTGATAATAATATGGAAGAAATATATGAAATAACATCTATTTTAGATGAAATTAGCAACTACGTTATTGGTAAATTTGGGATTTTTAAAGAAGACCTTTATTACGATCGTTTTATTCTTCACTGTAGATATCTTCTACAAAGAACTGGAGAATTCTCGAAAAAAGATAGTTTATTTAAATATTTGATTAAAAATGATAGGAATTCTTATGAAGAGGAATGGAATTGTGTAGAGGATGTAGCTCATATTATTGAAAACAGAAAACATTATTGCCTAGATGAGAACGAGAAATTTTATTTGTTCATTCATCTTGTACGTTTGAATAGAAAATAAACATAAATAAGTAAAAATCGCGCGACTTTTTGTTTGATAGACTGCAGAATATCAAATATTTACTTAGAGGGTTCAATTTACTTAAAACTTATATATAAAGGAGGAACAGATATGGGAAAATATAAGGAATTGGCAGAAAAAATATTGATATATATGGGTGGTGCTGAAAACATTTCAAAAGTAGCCCATTGCGCTACAAGGCTTAGACTTACTTACAAAGATAAAAATAAAATTCAAGTGGAAGATTTGAAAAAAATTCCAGGAGTTTCTGGAATTGTACAGAAAGCAGGAGTTATTCAAGTCATTATAGGTCCAAATGTGCATGATGTTTATAATGATTTTGTAGAAGTATCTGGTTGGAAACCACAAGAAGACGATTTTATTGATGTTGTCGAAGATGATGAACCAGAGAAAAAAGATATCCAGTATTATTTATTGAAATTCAGTAATTTTATTGCACCTGTATTTATGCCAATTATTCCTGCACTTATCACAGGTGGATTAATACTTTCTATCAAGAATCTTTTAGTAAATTATTTTGGAATGCCAATAGATAGCGGAACAGCTCAGTGGATGTTAAATATTTTTGATGCTGCATTTAAGTTTTTACCTATTTATGTCGGCTATACAATGGCGTCACAATTAAAAATGGAGCCTATTATGGGGGCTATGTTAGGGGCAGTACTCATTGCACCTACTTTTGAAAATGGACTTGTTACTGATATTTTTGGAATTGCAGTTCCTCAAGTAGGGTATCGCTCAACAATTTTTCCGATTATTTTGGGTACTACATTAATGTACTTTGTTAACAAAGGGTTGAAAAAAATATTACCTAATACTTTATCATATTTTTTGAAACCTATTCTCACAATGATTATAGTTACTCCAGTTACACTTATTTTGTTAGCACCTGCCGGAAATTTATTGAGCGGATATGTGGCTAATTTTGTTCTTTGGGTTTCTAATACTTTAGGAATAGTAGCATTTCCATTATTATCGGTTATTTATCCTTACATGGTAATGTTTGGATTAGATAAAGGACTTCATCCTATAGCTATAGAATTGTTAGATAAACTAGGATATAACCCTGTTACAATTGTCATCGGATTTATTTCAAATATTTGTATTGGAGCTACAACATTAGCTTTAGCTATGACTATGAAGAATAAAAGCCAGAAAGCAGCAGCTGTTTCATCGGGAATTACTGCACTATGTGGTGTAACTGAACCAGCATTTTATGGACAATTAATTTCTCATCCAAGATGCATGATTGGACATGCTATCGGTGCTGCTTGTGCAGGTTTATTTGCTGGCATTTTCCATTTGAAAACATTTGTGCATGGCGGTTGTCCTGGATGGCTCACACTTTTATTCTTTGTTGACCATGAAGGAAATATAAATTATGTAATTATAGCAATTATTACAGCATTAATTGGAATGGCCGTATCTTTTATTGCTACGAAAATAGTGCTATCAAAATCAAAATGATTTTGGGTGATAGACTTTATATAAATTGATTATTGGTGCTTATATTCAGTATTATTTGCTGACGATAATAAAATATGATTTGAGTAAAAATAAAATAATTAAAGAGCTTTTGAAACTAAAAAAGAAAACTTGATTTCCATACTGATCTACCAAACGATGCATACTTTGAAATAATATCATCGTTTGGTGACGGTATAGCGTATTCTGAAAATTTTATGTTTTAATTAAACGAAATAAGGATTGTGGGAAGTAATACATTTTGTAGGGTTGTTTGTAATTTTGCGAAATTTCAATAAAAATATAGTAAAATTAATGATTTTTAAACTTAATCAGTTTTATAACTTTTTGATAAGATTCAATACAAATAGGAGGTATAATCTATGAAAAAATTTAAAGATGGCAATAAAATTCTTTGGGGTGCTGCAACAGCTGCTTATCAATGTGAGGGTGCTTGGAAAGAAGACGGTAAAGGAGCAAGTATCTGGGATGATTTTGTTCATAGTGATAAAAATACTAAAGGTATTACAGGAGACGTATCTTGTGATTTTTATCATCATTATAAAGAAGATATCAAGCTTCTTGCAGAAGGTGGACATAATACTTTCCGCTTTTCAATCTGTTGGTCTAGACTTTTCCCAAAAGATGATGGTCAAGTAAATCAAAAGGCTGTTGATTTTTATATGGATGTTTTAAATGAGTGTGAAAAATATAATATTGTACCTAATGTTACCTTATTACATTATGATTTGCCAGCCTATATTGGTGCAGAAGGATGGGAACAGAGAGATACAATTACAAAATTTGCAAAATATTGTAAAAGATGTTTTGAAATTTTTGGTGATAAAATACCGTATTATGCCACAATTAATGAACCAAATCACAATTCATATTGTAGTTATCTTACAGGAAATTATCCTCCAAACCATGTAGGAGATGTGCAAAATCTAGTGAAAGTATGCTATCACAATATGGTTGCTAATGCGATGGCTATTAAAGAATTCCGCAGTATGAATTTAAAATCTAAAATCGGAATTGTAAATTCTGGAGCAAGTCGTGCGGACATACTGAAAGATACACCTGAATACCGAGAAGCAAAAAAATATGCAAATATGTTCTTTCATGGTTGGTTGATAGGTGCGGCAGTACATGGAAAATTTCCAGATGGTCTTAAAGAAGCATTAATTAAGCTTGGAGTAGATTTATCTTTTGTTCACCAAGAAGATTTAGAACTTATAAATAAATATAGAGTTGATTGGATTGGAGATAATATTTATGCTAGAAAATTGGTCAAACCATATGAATATGGCGAAACAAAGATGGTTGTTAATAACGATCCTAAAAACTGCAAAGACCTTGAAGGGGTAACGGTTAAAGGATTTTTCCAACCCGATGTTGACCCAACTACAAGAAAAAATCCATGGGGTAGAGAAATATATCCTAAATGTGGATATGATGCACTAATGAGATTAAAAAACGAATATAATAACATTCCTGTTTTTGTTACAGAAAATGGACATGGCATGTTTGAAACGTTGGATAAAAATGGTGAAATTAACGACGAAGATCGTATTGCGTTTTTAGAAGAATACTTAGATTATTTTGCAAAAGCAAAAGAAGAAGGTTGTAATTTGGAAGGCTATTATGTCTGGAGTGCTATGGATTTGTATAGTTGGATTAATGGTTATGAAAAACGATATGGACTAATTCATGTTGATTATGAACATGGATGCAAAAGAATTCCTAAAAAGAGTTATTATTGGTATCGAGATTTTATTAAATTCCAACAGGAGGATTAGTGTCAAATAAAATGTTATATATTCAAGGTTCAATGATGGTGTTGACCTTGTTTGGATATTTATTGAGAAAAAATGATGTAATAAACGATAATGGAATTCAAATTATTTCTATACTTGTGACAAAGTTTATACTTCCTATGAATATATTCTGTTCTTGTATGTTATCATTTTCGCCAAATCGAGCATATGATATAGGCGTTATGATTTTATCGGGAATTATAGTAGAGATTATTCTATATTTTGTAATAAAAATAATACCTTTTAAGGAAATGTCATTAGATAGAAGAAATATTGCAAGATACGGCTTGCTTATTAGCAATGGAGGATTAATAGGAATACCTGTAATAGAAAGTTTGTATGGAAGCGATGGTGTAATGTTGGCTAACATGTTTCTGCTTACAACTAGAGTTATACTTCCAAGTATGGGGGTTAAATTCTTCTCTAAAGATACCCGAAAAGAGTTTAATATTAGGCAAATAATTTGTGACGTAGGGGTTATTGCGGTCATTAGCGGTGTTAGCATGTCTATCCTCCAGTTATCATTGCCACCTTTTATTTTTGATGCTTGCAATCAAATATCAAATTGTCTTTCTCCAGTAGTATTTTTGCTGATTGGTAGTATGTTATATGGAAATTTAAAATCAAAAAATAAAATAGAAATGAAAAACATATTTGAAATCTGTATTTTAAAGCAAATACTATTTCCATTGTTTTTGCTTGCTATAGTATGGGGTATTCCAATAAATCCAGAATGTAAAGGAATTTCAATAATCTTATTAGGAATGCCTTTAGCTTCTGCTTCAGCTATGTATGCAAAAGAATATAAAGGAGACTATATGTTTGCTGCTAAATCAGTAGCATTGTCAACTGTATCTAGTTTTTTGTCTTTGGTCCTATTATCGAAAATTATAGAAATAATAATCTAAAATTAAGTTATTTTAAAAATTCATCTTTAAACACGAAGCGTTAATATTGGAGGACAATGGCAAAAAAGAAAGTTATATATCTCATAAAAATACAGAAAAGCAGGTGTTTAAAAATCAAATTTTATTGGCTAATAAAAACCCAAAGATTGTCTTGGGGTCAGGCTAGGCTTTAGCGGAGAGATAATGAAAAAATAATCCTCCTTGCATATAATTCGTGTG
>CAKSGI010000124.1 GCA_934454005.1 uncultured Eubacteriales bacterium
GTATAGTGGCATCAAAATCTGAGGATAGACGCGAAGTATTTGAAGAAGCAGCGGGGATATCTAAATACAGATATAGAAAAATAGAAGCTCATCGAAAACTTAGTCAAGCAGAGGATAATCTGCTTAGACTTAGAGATATAATAGTTGAACTTGAAAGTAGAGTTGGCCCGTTAGAAATACAAGCTAAAAAGGCCAAGAAATATATAGAATATTCTGATGAAAAAAAAGGTCTTGAAATTGGATTGTGGCTTAATACTTTAGACAAATTTAGCAAGACATTGATTGATCAGGAAGATAAGATATCAATTGCTCAAAATCAACATAATGAAATAGAAACAGAAATATCAGAAATAGAAAATAAGTTGGAAGGCATTTTTTCAATGACAAATTCTATGTCGGCTAAAATGGATGAAATAAGAAGAGAAATATCATCTTTTGAAGAAATATCATTGGAAAAACAAGGAAAGATATCAGTACTTGAAAATGATATTTTACATAATAATGAAAATATAAATAGAATAGAAGGCGAAATCGGATCTATAATTTCTTTAGATAAAAATATGGATAAAGAACTTGACGATAGGAATTTAAAAATAGAAGAAAGGTTTAGTCTGATATCTGGGGCAAAATTAGAGTTAGAGTCAGCAATGAATGAATTAGAAAATTTGCAGAAAACACTTAATAAATTTTCTGAAGTTAAAAGTAATTTATCGAAGGAAATGTCTAAATACAGTGTGGAAATGTCTGATGTAAAAGTTAAAACTTTAACAGCATTGTCTTCAATAAATGACATAAATACTAGATTGTCATCTGTTAATATTAGTATAGAAAATAAAGAACTAAAGTTAAATGATATACAAGAAAGTTATGATAAGCATTTAATTTTCGACAAAGATATAAATGAAAAGGTTGAGGAACTTTCTAATAAAACAAAAGGATATGAACTAAAATTTAATATTCAAAAAGAAAAATGCGATGAGTTAAAGAATAGGAATGATAAATTAAATCTTGATATTCAGGAAAAAATTAGACGTGTTAGAATTTTAGAAGAATTAGAACATAATTTAGAGGGCTTTAATAAGAGTGTAAAAGTAATAGTTAATGAATCTAAAAAAAAGGCTTTATTGGGGATACATGGTCCAATTTCTAAATTAATAAAGGTACCATCTAAATATGCGGTTGCGATAGAGATTGCTTTGGGAGCTGCAATGCAGAATATTATAGTATCTGATGAAACTGATGCAAAGGCGGCTATAAACCTTTTGAAAAGTAGAGATTGTGGCAGGGCTACATTTTTACCGTTATCTACAATAAAAGGATATGAAATAAAGGATGATGAATTCAAGTTTTGTTCGGGATTTGTTGGGATAGCTAGCAAAATCTGTAGCTGTAGTAATGAATATAGGAGTATTCTTAATTCATTGTTAGGGAGAATAGCAATAGTTGAAACCCTAGACGACGCAATTAAAATTGCTAAAAAGTTTTCTTATAAATATAAAATAGTAACTCTTGATGGACAAGTTGTAAACGCTGGTGGTTCATTAACAGGTGGGGGACGTTCTAGAAATTCAGGACTTTTGAGTAGATCTAGTGAACTTGAAAAGATTAAATTAGAGGTAGAAGATTTAAAATCGATTTTTCATGAATCATCTGAAAGTTTGAAAAAATTAAAAGAGGAATTTTCCCGTGCAGAAGCAGATCTTTTAGGAATAAGGGCAGATTATTCAAATGCACGTGAAGATAAAATAAAAATAAATTCTGAGCTTAGAAGATTAGAAAATGAGTTAAACTCTGAAAAAGTAGCTTTAGAAGAATTAAAAAATGAAAGATCTTTATCTTTATTAAAGATAGAAGAATTAAAGAATGTTAAAGAGTCATCAGAAAATAGATATAATAAACTTAAGAGTAAAGTGTTAGAAATAGAGGCTGAAATTTCTAAGATTATAGGAGACGATGGTAAAATAAATGAAAAGAGAGAAAATTTGTCTTCTAATATACAAAAATATAAATTTGATATCCTTTCCTGGGAAAAAGATATAGAATCTTTGAATGCTGAAATAAGTTCTTTGAAGTTGAGAAAATCTGACCAAAATCAAAAAGTTGAGGTTTTGAAATTTCAAATTAAGGAATTTAAAGAAAAAAATGTTTCTATTGTTTCTAATATTGATAGTATTAAAAAGGATATTTTAGAAATTAAAGAAAAAGTAAGATTTTATGAAGTTAAAATAAAAGAACTTAACAATAAAAGAGACGAATGCGAAAAAAGTTCTATAGACCTTAGAAATATGGAAAAAGAAAAAACGTCTAAAAAAGAAATGGTAGGAAGAGATTTATCAAGGTTAGAAGAAAGAAAAATAAGTTTGCAGAAGGAGTATGATGACATAATTGGTAAATTATGGGATGAATACGAACTAACAAAAAGAGAAGCGAAAGAAATTACACGTGAAATAAAGGATATATCTGAAGCAAAAAAGAGGCTTAATGAGATAAAACTTAAAATAAAAAGTTTGGGAACAATAAATTTAGCTGCGATTGATGAATATAAAGAAGTATCAGAAAGATATGAATTTATGAAGCATCATATTAATGATGTGGAGAAATCGAAAGAGGAATTAGTTAAACTTATAAGTGACTTAACTAATCAAATGATGGAAATGTTCATTCAAAGATTCAAAAAAATAAACGAAAATTTTGCAGAAACGTTCAGTCAACTATTTGGTGGAGGTAAGGCTAACCTTGCTTTAACAAATCCAGATGATGTGTTAACGTCGGGGATAGAGATTTCTGTTCAACCACCAGGAAAAATAGTATCTCATTTAGAGGCATTGTCTGGAGGAGAAAGAGCTCTAGTAGCAATTGCGCTGTATTTTGCAATAATGAAGGTAAGTCCGGCACCTTTTTGTGTTTTAGACGAAATTGAGGCAGCATTAGATGATGTTAATGTAGACAGGTATGCTTCATATTTAAGAAAAATGAATAATAATACTCAGTTTATAGTAATTACTCATAGAAGGGGAACAATGGAAGAGGCAGATGTGTTGTATGGAGTAACTATGCAGGATGAGGGAGTTTCAAAACTTTTGGAACTTAAAGCATCAGAAATAGAGAAAAAACTTGGAGTGAAAGTTTAATTTTTATAAATTAGGAGGTTATTTTATGGGATTATTTAGTAAAATAAAAGAGGGTTTGCAGAAAACTCGGACAGGAGTTTTTGGGAAAATTAATTCAATGCTAAATTCTTTTACAAAGATTGATGAAGAACTATTTGAGGAACTAGAAGAAATACTTATTATGGGCGATGTCGGAGTAAAAACATCATCACAAATATGTGATGAATTACGAGATAGGGTGAAAAAAGATGGAATTAAAGATCCAAACGAAATCCAAGAAATTTTAAAATCTATAGTTGCAGATATGCTAAAAGGTGGTCAAGAATTAGAAATAAGTACAAAACCATCTGTTGTGTTGGTTATAGGAGTAAATGGTGTTGGAAAAACAACTACAATAGGGAAAATGGCTTCAGAATTAAAGAATCAGGGTAAAAAAGTTGTTCTTGCAGCGGCGGATACTTTTAGAGCAGCAGCAATAGATCAATTAATTATTTGGGCAGATAGAGCAGGTGTTGATATAGTAAAACAAAACGAGGGATCAGATCCTGCTGCTGTTGTGTTTGATGCTATTTCTGCTGCGAAATCTAGGAATGCAGATGTAATAATATGCGATACAGCGGGCAGATTGCATAATAAGAAAAATCTTATGGGAGAACTTGAAAAAATAAATAGGATAATTAATAGAGAGCTTCCAGATGCAGATAAAGAGGTTTTACTTGTATTAGATGCAACTACTGGTCAAAATGCAGTAAATCAGGCAAGAGAGTTTAAAAATGTTACCGGCATAACAGGAATAGTTTTGACAAAGTTGGATGGTACTGCTAGAGGTGGTGTAGTACTTGCTATAAAAAATGATTTAAATGTACCAGTGAAATTTATAGGAGTAGGGGAAGGAATTGATGACCTTCAACCGTTTAATCCTGATGAATTTACAAAGGCATTATTTGCTGTAGATGAAAATTAATAGGGGGATATTAATGTGAAATTTATTTTAGCGACTAATAATCAAGATAAGGTAGCAGAGATGAAAAAAATATTAAAACCTTTAAACATTGAAGCTTTATCTGCTGATGAGGTAGGTGCTGATTTAGGAGAAGTTGAAGAAACAGGTGAAACATTTGAAGAAAATGCCAAAATAAAGGCTTTATCGGCTTTAAAAATTACAGGTATGCCATCAATAGCAGATGATTCTGGGTTAGTTGTAGACTCGCTAAATGGAGAGCCTGGTGTATATTCTGCAAGATATTCTGGTAAAGGTGCTACATATAGTTCAAATATTGATAAACTCTTATTTAAAATGAAGGATATTCCTGATAAAAAAAGGACAGCAAAGTTTGTATGTGCAGTGTGTTGTTTATTTCCAAATGGTGAAGAAATAATGGTTAAAGGAGAATGTAGGGGTAAAATAGGTTTTGATAGAGTTGGTGTTGGCGGTTTTGGATATGACCCTGTATTTGTATTAGATAGTGGAAAAACTTTTGCAGAACTTAATATGGAGGAAAAATCTAAAATAAGTCACAGAGGAAAGGCTTTGAAATTGTTTGTAAATAGATTAAATGAAAAAATGGTGGGAGAGAAAAATGTTAAATAGTAAACAAAGAGCGTATTTAAGAGGTCTTGCTAATTCTATAGATACAATACTAATAATTGGCAAAGGCGGAATGAATAATGAAATTATAAAACAGGCAGATGATGCATTAACAGCTAGGGAGCTAATAAAGGCTAAAGTTTTAGAAACATCAGACATAACACCTAAAGAAGCTGCAAATATTATAGCAAATAGTATTAATGCAGATGTTGTTCAAGTGATAGGAACTAAATTTGTGTTATACAGAAAAAATGTTAAGGAACCAGTTATAGAGCTTCCAAGGTTTAGGTAATATTATGAATAAAATTGGAATATTTGGCGGGACATTTGACCCAATTCATAATGCACATATAAGTACAGCATTGTGCTTTTATAGATATTTAAAGCTAGATAAGGTTATTTTTATTCCTACTAATATACCTCCACATAAAAATAGAAACCATTTAACTAGTGCAGAAAATAGGTTAGAAATGTGCCAACTAGCATTAAATAAATATAGTTATTTTGAGGTTTCGGATATCGAGGTAAAAAGAAAAGGGAGAAGTTATACTTATAAAACATTGCAGAATTTAAAAAATTTTTATAAAGAGAGTCAATTCTATTTTATATTAGGTGCAGATATGTTTATAACTATAAATAAATGGAAATATCCTGAAGAAATTTTTAAAAATGTAATTTTATGTACGGTGTCAAGAGATAATATTAATAAAGCTAGCTTAGAGGCGTATTCAAAAGAAATAGAAAAATTAGGGGCTGTAAGTGTAATAGTAGACTCTAAGCCTGTTGATATTTCGTCAACTAAGATAAGAAATAACATAAAAAATAATAGAAGTATATCTGGTTTAGTCCCCAGTGAAGTGGAAGATTATATTTATAAAAATAGATTATATATGGAGTGATTTGATGGATATGGATATTTATATAAAAATAATCAAAGAAAAGCTAACTCCCAAAAGATATGAGCATTCTATTAGAGTATCAGAAGAAGCGGTAAAACTTGCTAAAAAGTATGGAGCTGACTCTCAAAAGGCAGAAATAGCTGGTATTTTACACGACATAATGAAGGATACTGACTATGATGACCAGTTGAAGATTATAAAGGAATTTGGTATAATTCTAAATAATGTTGAAAAATTTTCTAAAAAACTTTGGCATGCAATTTCTGGTTCTTTATATATAAAAAATATTCTAGGGATTCAGGATGATGATATAATAAATTATGTTA
>CAKSGI010000125.1 GCA_934454005.1 uncultured Eubacteriales bacterium
GTTACGCTGTAGATTAGTAGTTGTCGAAAGACGACTATTTTTTTATTAACCATTTTACATTGGGTTGACTCTTTTTTTAAATAGTAATATAATTAAATTATATATAATTGCGATGGGAGGTCATTTTATGGAACGAAAAATAAATACTTATCTTAAACGTTGGAAAAAAGACTTGACTAGGAAACCGTTAATGATTTATGGAAATAAACAAGTTGGAAAAACCTATACAGCACTAGAATTCGGTGAAACAGAATATAAAAATATTGTTTATTTCAACTGTGAAAATAATTTAGAACTATTAAGTTTACTTAGAAAAGAAAAAACTATAGATAGAATTATCTCAAAATTATCTTTATTATCAAGCGAAACAATTTTTCCTAGCGAAACTTTAATTGTATTTGACAATATAGATGATGTTGATATGGTTAATGGATTGCGTGTTTTTGGTAAATTTGATAATAATTATCATATTATTATGATTACATCATTGAAGGAAAATTTAAATAAATTTAAGGGTGAGGAATTTCATTTCAAATCAATGTATCCAATGGATTTTGAAGAATATTTACTAGCTAGTGGTAACACGCAATTAATTGAATTTATAAAAACATCTTTTAAAAATAACACTCCTATGCCATTTCATACAGTTGCTATGGAATATTTTGATGATTTTATTATGACGGGTGGTATGCCAGAAGCAGTAGATGTAATGCTTAAGAAAAAAAATAGATTGTTCACAATGCCTGTTTATAATAAAATTTTAGATAGCTATCGCAAGGAAATAGGTATGTTAGATAATTTAATTGATATTACTAGGTGCAATGAAGTTTTAGATAGTATTCCGTTTCAACTTCAAAAACAAAACCGCAAATTTCAATATGGCCTTATTAAATTAGGAAGTAGATCTAAAGATTATGACAAGTCTATTTCGTTTTTACATAATAATAATTTAGCATATAAGTGTTATAAGATAAGCGATGTTAAATCGCCACTTAGTAGTTGCAAAGATCCTGAGAGTTTCAAATTATATATGAATGATACCGGAGTTTTGTTTTATCAGATGCATTTGAATCAAAATAAGTTCTTGAATAACTACGATATGAAGAATATTGTTTATGAGAACTGTATAGCAATTAATTTACTTAATGCTGGCTATGGATTGTATTATTATCAGTCTGAAGGGAAGGCTGAGATAAGTTTTGTTATTCAAACAAGAGCAGGAAGAATAATACCCATTGAACTTGTAAATAAAAACGTTTCTAAATCAAAAGCTCTTACTTTATTTATGAATAAATTTAATATTAAAGATGCGATAAGAATTACTGAAGACAATTTTAGTGTAAAAAAAGGTGTCAGATATGTACCTATTTATGCATTATTTTGCTTATCTGATACAATTTAAGGAGGAAGTATGAATAAACCAGTTATATTGACAATTTTAGATGGATTTGGATTAAAGGATGAAGAATATGGAAATGCAATCCGTCAAGCTAAAATTCCAAACTTTACTTATTTGTGGAATAATTATCCACATTCTAAATTAGTGGCAAGTGGAGAAAAGGTTGGATTACCTCATGGGCAGATGGGAAATAGTGAAGTAGGACATATGAATATAGGTGCAGGTAGGCTTGTTTACCAACCACTTGAGCTAATTAACAGTAAGATTAAAGATAAAACATATGAAAATAATGAAGAAATTTTAAAACTTTTTGAGCATGTCAAAAAGAATAATTCAACACTTCACTTATTAGGACTTCTTAGTGATGGTGGTGTTCATTCTCATATTAATCATTTATTTGCGTTAATGGATTTGTGCAAAAAAGAGAAAATTGATAAAGTTTATTATCATGTTTTCTTAGATGGAAGAGATACTTTGCCAGATAGTGCAATGAAGTATTTAAAAGAATTAAATGATAAAATTAATGAAATTAATCTTGGTAGTATTGCTACTATAACAGGTAGATTTTACGCAATGGATCGTGATAATAGATGGGATAGAATAGAACTTGCTTATAATAATATTGTAAAAGGAACAGGAACAAAGTATGATAACTTTGAAGATGCTATTAATGATAGTTATAATGCTGGAGTTTATGATGAATTTGTTAAACCAATTTTGTTAGATGAAAATGGTTTAATTAAAGAAAATGATGGCTTATTAGTATTTAATTATCGACCAGATAGATTAAGAGAAATTTTTAGTGCTTTGACAAATCCTAATTTTGCTGGATTTCAAAGAGAATTCATTAATAACCTACGTTTAGTAACTATGATGCCAGTTAGTGATGAAGTTATATGTACTAATGCATTTAAATTAGATGATTTATCAAATACTTTTGGTGAATATATTAGTGGGTTGGGTTATACTCAATTAAGAATTGCTGAAACTGAAAAATATGCACATGTTACTTATTTCTTTGATGGAGGAGTGGAAAAGGATTTAAAAGGATGTAAAAGAATTTTAATTCCTTCTCCTAAAGTAGCAACTTATGATATGCAACCAGAAATGAGTGCTAAGGAAATAACTGATACATTATTAGAAGAAATAGATAAATTTGATGTAGTGATATTAAATTTTGCTAATTGTGATATGGTAGGACATACAGGAGTGTTTGATGCAGCAGTTAAAGCTCTTGAGACCGTTGATTTTAACTTAGGTAGAATATATAAAAAAGTAAAAGAACTAGGCGGTACCCTATTAGTAACTGCTGATCATGGAAATTGTGAAGAAATGTTAGACAAAGATGGCAATAAATTAACAGCACATACAACTAATTTAGTTCCGTTTATTATTTGCGATAAGAAATATACCGTAAAGGATGGAAAGTTAGGAGATATAGCTCCTACAATGCTTACTATTATGAAGGAGAAAATACCAGAAGAAATGACTGGAAATATTTTAATAGAAATAACTAAAAAACTATAAAATAAATATAGTTTTTTTATTGATGTATACGAAAGTTTGTTCTATAATTGGTTATAGGTGATATTATGAATAATAAACGAATTATTTTTCATATAGATGTTAACAATGCTTTTTTGTCATGGACTGCTGTTAAACTTTTATCTGAAGGGTATTCTACTGATATTCGAACAATACCTTCAGTTATTGGTGGAGATGAATCCAAGCGACATGGTATAGTTTTAGCAAAGTCACCTATAGCAAAAAAATATGGAATAAAGACAGCTGAAACTTTATATAGTGCTAGAAAAAAATGTAGAACTCTTCAAATATTTGAACCTGATTATAGTTATTATAAAAGCTGCTCAAAAAAATTATTTAAGTATTTAGAAAAATATTCTCCAGATATGGAACAAATATCAGTTGATGAATGCTTTTTAGATATGAGCAATACCAATTATTTATATAATAATTTAGTTGATTTAGCTTATAAAATTAAAAATGAAATAAGAGATAAATTTGGTTTTACGGTTAATATCGGTGTAGCAAACAGCAAAGTTTGTGCTAAAATGGCATCTGATTTTGAGAAACCGGATAAGGTACATACGTTATTTGAGTATGAAGTAAAAGATAAAATGTGGCCTCTAAAAGTAGGGGAATTATATATGGTAGGTAAAAAGTCTAGTGAAAAGTTAGAATTATTGGGAATAAAAACGATCGGAGAATTAGCAAATGCTAATATAGATTTTCTAAAAAAGCATTTTAAAAGTTTGGCTACTATGATGTGGGAATATGCTAACGGGATAGATAACTCTAAAGTGATTAATGAATATGAAGGAAGTAAATGTATAAGTGTTTCTGAAACTTTTGAAGTCGATGTAGATAATGTTAAACGATTGAAAGATACTTTGTTAAAACAGACAGAAAAAGTATCAAAACAGTTAAGAAAGCAAGGAGTTTATGCATCTACTATAGCAATTACAATACGTACTTATGATTTTAAAAATTTTTCCAAACAGGTTAAATTAAACAATCCAACTGATATTACTAGTGAAATATATAATCATATTATTGCTTTATTCGAATCCTTTTGGGATGGCACTAAAATAAGAAATTTAGGAGTCAGGTTAAGTAATTTTACTTCTAGTTGTGATAGACAGTTGTCGCTTTTTGAATCATATAATGAAAAAGATCATAAGTTTCAAAAAACAATTGATAATATTAATGATAGATTTGGTAATAATGTAATTATGCCAGCTAGTTTATTTAAAAAAGAAGATAAAGATAACTAATATGTTGTATACTAAGGATAGGTGATGGTATGAATATAACTAATGAAAATATAAATGATTTTCTTAATAAATATATATCTGATGTTGATAGCTTGAGCACCAAGTATAATTATCCTAACAATATAAGGCATGTTTTATATTTAATAGTGCCAGCTTTTATTATTAAATATGGACTAAAAGAAGAAAGAAAAATATTAAAGTGTTTTGATGAAGTTCCAGTTTATATAAGTGATATAGAAGATAAAAGATTTACTGCATATTTTAATAGAAGTCTTCATTTAAAAGAGGAAAATGGTATAAATAAGTATTTTTCTACAAAACAAATAGTTATAAATAATTATGATAATATTGGCTTGGTTGAATTAATAGATAACTTAGTTCATGAATTTAATCATGCAGTTAACTCAATTGAAAATGAGATTAGATGGGATGATAAGCAAGTATCATTACGTACTGGTTTAAGTTATATTAATTTTGATAAGTTTGATATTGATAAAGTCAATTCTAGGAGCAAGGATATAGTGCTTGAGGAAATAATTAATACTAAACAAACTGAAGATATTATCAATATTATTAATTCTTTCAATAATTATTCGATTACTAATCAGGAATTTGTTAATACTTTATATTCTTTGAAACATGATATAAAAGGTAGTGAATATAAATCGGATGCTTATTACTTCCAGTCTTATATTTGTAAAGAATTAATGAAAAATAAAACTTTTATTCCAACAATCGAAAACTTAAGGCTGAATGGTAATGTAGATGACATAGAATTTTGGTTTGATAATATTACGGGAGTTAATAATAGTTATAAAAAACTAGTTGCTTTATTAGATGAAATTCTAAGAGAAGATGCTAATCTTAGCAAAGTTAAGTTTTTTAAAAAGTATAGATTAAATAAAATTTTAGAGAAAAGTAGAGAAGTTTTGAATATAATTAGTATTTTTGAAAAAAATTGCATATATAAATAAAAAGGCAGGTTATACACCAGTAGTATCAAACTCTGGTATAAAACTTGTCTTTTGTGTTTCTCCTTCTTGCATAAATCCGTTTTTAATTCTTATATCAATTGCATAATCAATTAATGAATTGTATTCTTCATCATTTATTGTACGATTAATCTCAGGATATTTTTGAATATTATTGGTTGGTGTATATTGGTTCATAATACTAATAAAGATATCGTCATTATAATTTTCCACAAGATAGTGGATAATTTTTTTAGAGTCTTCTAATAATCCTGGTAACATCATATGTCTTACTACCGTTCCTTTTACTAATAAACCTTCACCGTTAAAAATTGGTTTTCCTGTTTGACTAATCATTTCGGCAATACTTTTACTTGCATATTCAAAATAGTTAGGACATTTAGAATATTTTATGGCATATCTATCGTCAAAATATTTAAAGTCTGGCAAATATATATCAATATATCCCTTAAGCAATTTAATTGTTTCAACTTTTTCATATCCACTGCTATTGTATACGATTGGTAAGTTAAGACCTTTTTCTTTAGCTTGAGTAATTGCTTCTATTATTTGAGGGATAAAATGGGTAGGGGTTACTAAATTAATGTTGTTAGCACCTTTACTTTGTAATTCTAGAAAAATTTCACTCAAGCGTTCAGGTGTTATTTTTTTTCCAAAGTTATTGGTAGAAATTTGAAAATTTTGACAAAATACACATTTTAAATTGCATCCAGAAAAGAAAAC
>CAKSGI010000126.1 GCA_934454005.1 uncultured Eubacteriales bacterium
CTTGTTCTGCCTCATCCCGGTAATAATCCGTTCCTTCTACCTTATAGTAAATCTTATATTCTCCTGCATCTGTCGCAGTTGGAATTTCCTCACTCCAGTCTGTCTTTTTCGTTTTCCACTCGAATTTTTTCTCTTCCTGGTTATATACATACTCCTTCTTGTCCATACAATACAGCAGCTTACCACCGGATGTTTTTGATTCAGAAACTAAGTTCTGAGATTCCTTATTATATGTTAAATTTGCCGGGGTTACAGTTACTTCCGGGGTGTATTTCGCTTCTTCCCATTCTTTCTTTGCTTGGTTGACCTTGTCCTTCAGCTCCTTCTCGTAGGCATTTACCTGCTTCAACCACTCGTCTGCTGTGTAGATTGGTTCGGTTTCGTTTGGATTTAGGTCATCAGTACAGCCCATACGCATCGCATTGCAACCCCAACCGTTCAATTTATAATCATCAGCGTCTCCGTATGCACCAAATCCGACAAAACTTTTTTCGCCACATTTAAACATAATAAACTTATAATGTCCGATTTCATCCGTCTTGCGTTCTCCTTTATCATACAGTTTTTTTTCTGCATGATACCATCCGTCAAAAGGGTTCTTATAGCTCCACGCTAAGTTTTCACCAGTAGAAAAAGCGTCCGTAACAAGACTTAGTAAATGTGAAGTTTTATGGAATACACTTCTCTGATAATATCCTATCATTGACGACATCATCGATTCCATAATCAATTCCGGATTAAGGTATACTGCGGTCTGATATTCTTCCCCTCTAAAGTTATTATCATTTTTTCGAAGCTCGTTAAGTTCATTTAGCCACGTTGCCTGAAGTCTTAAATTATCAAAAGTAAACCAATTAGATTCGAGTTTCTCCTTATTTTTGTCATCACAAAAAGCCTTGTAGCAATCGTAGACTTCTTGGTGTCCATAACTGGCTAATTTAGTTTCATCTCCTAATGCTTTTTCATAACCAGCTTTTGAGTGTGTGCTTTTATGCTCGTTACAAAGTCTAGCTTCCAGAAATTTCACAGGCCCTTGTTTATATTCTGCTTCTGCCTGCAAATACTTTTCTTTTGCTTTTGCTATTGCTTCATCTGAACTATTATTTTCTGCTGTGAAAGCAAAAGACGGAATAATAGATGCTAGCATTGCAAAGACAATTGCTAGAACTAATCCTTTCTTTTTCATACTTTATCCTTTCTTTTATTTATTAATAATTTCCTTACACTGTAATCATAACATTTTATATCAATAAAAGTCAAATTTACGGCTTATGCTTCATCGCTAATCTTCCTCCTTTACATTTCCGCTTCTTATCTTTGTTTTTATTATAGCACTCTCACTCTTGCCATTTCTATACTTCGGGCAGAAAATAAAAGAAAAACAATAAAAAATCCCCAGCCGAAGCAAGGGAAACAGTTCGCTTTAAGGAAAATATTCTCTAGATATTACCAGTGGATTTTTCCTGAAAATCGTGTATAATGTAAGCAAGCAGAGGCATAAAAGCTGCACTTTTACACTTGCTAACAAGTGTTTTTTGGCTGACGAAGCCACCATTGAAAGGATAATTTGACCGACGAGGTCTCTTTGGTTCGCCAGAGTAGGGTATGGTTAGCGCCGTACCCTTTTTTATTTAATAAACTAAGATTTATAAAACTCCCGCTGCAAAACAAAATCGGCTTCAGCAAAGGTATTTGTTAATTCCATTTACATACTTGATAATTATCTCCACCACTCCATTGTACTTCATTGGATATGCCTCCGTTTTCACCTTGACATACTTTTTTTAATCTCTCACAGGCATATTTAAAAGTTCTTTCATCGATATCTATTCCGATATAATCTCTTCCCAATTTATGTGCAACCGCAGCCGTGGTTCCAGAGCCCAAAAAACAATCTAAAATCAAATCATCCTTGTTAGTTGCAATTTGAATAATCCTATATAATAGTTGCTCTGGTTTGGGCGTGTCGAAAATATCTTCATCATAGATATTTAAAGCCAACAATTCTTTTTTTGCATCTTTTGTTGTGCCTGCAAAATTGCTATCCCAAAGTGTTTCAGGTACAATTCCAAGTTTTGTATTTGCCAATAATTTTTTCAATCTAGGAACACCATTTCCATCACTTCCAAACCATATATTATTGTTTGATATTTCTTGTTGCATTCTTTCTTCATTGTAAATCCAACATCTTCCTTTAGGCGGATTATGTATTTTTCCTGTCGGAGATTTAATAGAGTAGAATTGTGATTCAACAGCATGTCCGGCTTGCACTGACAATGTAACCGACTGCCACGGACCTCTAGGATCATTATCTGGATTTTTATATCTATTTAGTAATTCCTGTGTCGCTGGTAACAAATTGCGTTTTTTCTTAAATTTCTTAATGTCTTTTGCATATATTAAAATATATTCATGATTATTTGAAAATATTTTACGATTCTCCCTCGTGTTTCTTTTTTGCCACACTATTGTTGAAACAAAATTTTCTCTACCAAAAATACTATCGCAACATACTTTCAAATACGCCATTTCAAAATCATCAATAGAAATCCAAATGCTGCCATCTTCTTTTAAAAAACCCTTCATTTCAACAATGACAGTTTTCATCTTTTCTATCCACTCGTCATGCTTTTGGGAATCCTTATAAAATATAAAATCATCCCCTCTATTATATGGTGGATCTATGTATATTAATCCCACCTTATGTTCATATATTGATTTTAAATCTTTTAGGACGATTTGATTATCACCCAATATTATAACATGTGGATCTTTCAGTTTTTTCTCTAAAAAAGCTTCTTTCCCTAATATCACACGCTCTCTCACTTTCTACATATAATTAGACGTTCTGCCTCATAATTTATTTCATAATTATTGTCCTGCCTATTAAATCTACTATGCATAAATTGACCTGGAGAAACTACTTCTACATCAGTGTAATATTTTCTTGCAATTGCTAATATTTCATCAATAGACATTAATCTTGGTGTTGCTCCGCTTTTTTTATCAAAAGGCGAATACGATAATACAACAGATGTTTGTGCTTTTTGAGCATATTTAAACAATTCATCAAATGCCTTTGGAGCTTTGCTTTTTATACAAAATGGAGACTGATGTCTATCATTACGATAAATAGCCCTGCTTAATCCCCCTTTCCCATTTGGAAAAGTTGTGGAAATCTTAGGTGTATCATGCAAACACAATGTCTCAAGGATATGGTAATAACGGCTATAATGATATCTAGTATATGGTGGATCCGCATATATCACCTCTACCTCTCCAGGAGATAATTCCTTCAATACATTAATATAATCATCACAAATGACCTCAAAAGCATGTCTATTTTGTGGTCTTTCAGTGTAATAATGCATCCAAATATTAAATTTTTCAAAAACATCAATTCCTCTATCTGCTTTTATTTTCTTTGAAAGATTCTTCTTCAATGTTCCATCAGCATTTCTAACTTTTAACGGTTGTGCAAACTGTTTTCCCACAGTATTCACTACATCTGTTGTTGCCCCCATTAACGCAGCTAATACCTTGCTCTTTAATGGTTCTTCCTGTAAAAATGCATATGCTGCTATAGCATCTATGTCAATGGCCTGTTTGAACGAAAAATATAGACCTCCATAATAACGTGTTATAGCAGAATCTACCGATTCTGCTTCAGTCTCAATTCTATTTTTTACATCAATAAACGCTTCTTCTAATTCTGAAGACATTGCATCTTCTATATAATCATATTCTCCCAAGTATGCATAAAGTGATCCCTTTTCTATGATTTCGTACATAGGTTCAAAGTGTCCATCAACTAAATCTTTCATGCACTTATTTTCATATCTTAAGAGTGCTTTATAGTAATTAAGATTTTTTTTTCGAATCGGAAGGTTCCTTATTTCTGACTCAATTTGCTTTATGTCTATCCCTGGAATTCCTCCAGTCAATCTTGCCTTACAATATACGCTCGAATAATTTTGAATATCAACCGCCAATATATCGTATTGTTGTAACAAAAATTCTGATACAACGCCTGACCCACAAAATAAATCGCACACCTTCCCATTTACAGAATTTAGTTCATCTACATACTCTTTAATTACTGGTAGCATTCTAGCTTTACTACCTAAATAATGAACAGTTTTTATATTCATCTCCACTATAATCACACCTTCCAAAGCCCCAAACTTGGAGTGCTTGCTTTTATTTTATTCACATTAGTAATAAATCTCGCAATACCTGTCACTCCATTTGCACTTTTCCATGTATTTACTAAATTATCTACCTCTGGATATCTTGGATCACCCGGCATGACTAACTCGTATATAAAAGAACGGGTTGATGCCTCGCTAAATACAACATATGGTCTATTTCCTCCAGTAGGATATGGCAGCCCACTTGCTGCTGCAATTTCAAATCGCCAATTATGACTTGCCACAGATACACTAGGTCTAATTTCTGTAGCCCCCAAAACACCTGCTGAATCTACATTCTTTAATAAAATTCTATAGGTTCCCGCTACCCCACCTGCTGTAGCACCAAAATAATTCTGGAATGAAGCTTTATCAAAATTAATCTGTTTCCATCTTGCACTTGCTTTAGGTACTTCTGCTACTAATATTCTATCCGTTAATGATACTGCCCAAACAAGATTTCCCACTGATGGAACAACTACTGGTGCTACAGATGGAATAGATGTTGAAATAACAGCAGATGATTTTTTAGGGATAGATTTTTTAGTTTTTGGAATTGAAGTTAATATTGGTTTACTTATTGAAGTTGCTTTTGGTTGCTTACTATACAACGATTTAAGTATACTTCCCGGAACCGTTGTTCCTACTGTCGCTCCTGTACTTGTTCCACCAGTACTTGTAAAAGTCCTACTCTTCTTTGCTGCACTTAAGTTTACGGCATAATCAATAATCGGATCATTAATATTAAAAAGGAAATTATTATTTATTGAATAGTCTAACCAATCCTCCCAATCTGATTTTAATTTAGCCATTTCAGTGTTATTTAAGGTATTGTAAGAATACATTTCAACATTATGAAATAATCCTCTCTCTGTTAAATTTCCAGAACCAATTATTGATATACCACCTGTTGTTGTTTCAAACCAAGTAACTTTAGGGTGGAACAGATTTTTTCTAGCATCATGAACATATCCATAAACAGTCAAATTTTTATATAATCCACAATATGTTCTAAGTCTTGCAACCGCTTTGGGGTCTGTGATAGAATCCGTCCCAATTATTAACTCATATTTATTTGCTTTTATATACTTTTCGAAATCTGTATCTCCTAAAAATAAATCTATTCCATTTTCTTCTGCAAAGGCAAAAGCTCCTGCACCATTTCCTCCTATATTACAAGCATCTATTAATGCCTCTCCCAATCTCATAATTGCAGAATATGTTGGATCTTGGATCATTAATTCCATAGTATATCCTCCTCAATTATAGTCACTATGTTACTTATAGTCAACATCAAATATTCCTAAAGAATTCTTCAAACGATACGCCTAATGCAACTAGTATTTTCTCTAAGCTTTTTACAGAAGGATTCCTCTTTCCACTTTCAACACCAGCAACATATGTCCTATCCAGATCAGCACTAAATGCAAGTTTTTCTTGACTAATGCCCTTTTCTTTGCGTAATTCTTTTATTCTACTTCCTATTTTTTCAGTAATCATTCTAAAAAACCTCCTAAATAATTTTAGGATACCGTTACTTATAAGTCTACGGACTATATGTAACAACGAAAAATAAGTAAAAAGCCACAATCCCGGTAGTCTCCCTACCAACGATTGTGGCTTTTGTTCCAAGTTTTGTATGTGTGCCATCAGTAGTCCATTACTACTAAGAATTTTTTCAGTATAGGATAAGAG
>CAKSGI010000127.1 GCA_934454005.1 uncultured Eubacteriales bacterium
CGCGCCCATAATATCATATTTCTCTCTGCGGTACAATTCTTCAATCGTAATCTTTGCCATGTATGTTACCTCCTTGGCTTTTGGTAACACACAATATACCACAGAAAAGTGTGGAAGTCCAGCGAAAGTGGATTTGTTATCAAAGAAGTAACATATTATTTTTCGTCCTTGTCCGAAACAGCTTCGGTTACGGAAAGATCGATATAGCAATCTTTATCCCGAAAGCTCCGACGCAGATAATCGTGACCGCCGTCTACGGCACATGCACCGCATTTGCAAGTTACATACTGATGCCTGTCGGTTGATTCAATAATCTCGCCACATAGCTTGCACTGAATTGCATTTTTAATGATTTTTCTCATAGTTTCCTCAAGTAATTATTCTCGTTAACTTGCTAAATTGAGCCAATCTTTTATCTTTCTGATAATTCGGTTACAAATCTGTTTTTGCGTATTTTTGTCGCCACTCAACTCGTTGTAGTACTCAACCTTATCATTATTGCCCGTCATTAAGCCATCCAGCATATGCGTGTTGATGCGCTCAGAAAGTTTCTCGCTGGTTGCATATTCATAAGCGCTGGGTGCACTATTCTTAACATTCATACGCAGGTCTTCGTCGTTAAAGAGAGCATCAATCATCTCCTCCATCTCAGCACCTGCGTTTGCATAGTGTGCATTGAACTTCTCAATGATTTCATCGATTAAAGAGTATGTCTTATCCGCCATAGCCACGTCGGTCGAAATACCATCAAACGCCTGATCCTCGGCAACCAGCTCAATTGTCAGATCCTCTTGAGCCACCTTAGTGGAGAATTCTACAAGCTCCACAAGTTCTCCAGGTTGAATTTTCTCAGTTTCCTCACGCTCATACAGAACGTTGTAAAGCACGCTGAAGACAATCGCAAGGCGTTCCATATCCTCATTCCAGTTATTATAAACCGCTGAGATATAGTAGAACAACTTAACGAATTTTTTAAGTTCTGCGGTAAATAACTTTCTTTTATCCTCGTCAAGTGACTTGTAGTTTCGAGAAATACTTGCAACCAAAGAGGTTATCGCACCGCTATTTTCTTCATCATTTGCGGATATCAGCTCATACAAACGCTTTGCATCAAGAAGCGTAACCACACAATAATCGAGAATATGATCTCTCTTGGAGAACAGGATATTGGGGTCTGTTTCCTTGTCGGTGGGGAGGAAGAGCTCACCGCCGTAATACTGCGTAAAATATGCCTTGATGTCCTCTGTATCATTAACAAAGTCCATGACAAACGTGCGCTTGTTCTTCGCAGGGCGGTTCAAACGAGAAATGGTCTGAACTGCCTTAACACCGCTCTTGAGCTTCTTGTCAATGTACATCACGCAAAGCTTGTTTTCGTCAAATCCGGTCTGAAGCTTATCTGCAACTATAATAAAGCGAAGATCATCGTTGTTGCGAATAATCGACTTAATATCGTAAGGCACGCCGTTTTCTCTGAACTCAGCGTTCATCGTTTCCTCAGTATACTTTTCACCTTCGTGAACGATCGTTCCTGTGAATGCAACACATGCTCTGAATGCACAACCGCGCTTTTTGAGATATTCATCCACAGCAAGCTTGTAGCAAACCGCATGCTTTCTCGAAGGACAAATCAGCATTGCCTTTGCAAGACCACCAAGCCAAGTGGAGCGTCTTTCTATAAAGTCATCCAGCATGATTTGCGTCTTGGTGTCAATAACCTCATCCTGAGTCGTTACGTAATTGAGAATCGCCGCTTGCGCCTGAGTAGAATCGTACTCATGGTCGTCATCCTTCTTCTTTTCGATGCGGAAGGTATCCTGATATTTGGTATAGCAAAGGAGAGGATTGAGAATAAATCTCTCCTCGATTGCTTGTTTCATTGAATATTTGTCAAAATAGGTCTTGCCGATCTCTTTGCGAGTGCCGAACAACTCCATAGTTTCCTTTTTGGGAGTAGCTGTGAACGCGAAATAACTCACGTTCTTGGTAGACTTGATGGCAACACCCTGCTTGATAAGCTGGTTTTGACCGTCTTCCATATCGTCGTAAACGTCATCAAGCTCAACTGCTTCCTTGAGGGATCTGCCTGTCAAGGTTTCGGATGCCTTGGACATAGATTTACCCGCGGTAGAAGAATGTGCCTCGTCAATGATGATCGCATAGTTTCTGCCAGGAAACTGCTTGATCTCATTGAGGATAGGACGGAATTTCTGCAGGGTGGTAACAATAATGTATCCACCGTCCTTGAGCCTCTGTGCAAGCCCTTTTGCGCCATCTTCGATGTGCTGTGCTACTCCCTTTTGACCGTCAACATTCATAAGCTCAGCGCCAAGCTGACCGTCAATGACGGTGCGGTCACTGATAACAATAACCGTATTGATGTTCTTGAAGTTAATCAGTCTCTTTGCAAGCCAAGCGATGGTTTTAGTCTTTCCGCTACCTGCGCTATGCCAGATGAGGTAACGACCGCCAACACCATTCTCTTTTACATCACGTTCACAACGAAGAACCGCGCGCAACTGATGAAAACGCGGGAAGATCATCTTACCCTCGTCATCAATAAACATAAATTCGCGGATAATTCTGAGAAGCATATCCTTTTGCAGGATCTGCTCCCAGATGTAGTAGGTACAATGCTTGCCGGGGGTTACAGGATTTCCTGCACCTTCGTCCTCGGAGCCCTTGTTGTATGGCAGAAAACGAGTGTCCTTCTTGTCAAGCTGCGTGGTGACAAAAGCCACCATCTCGTCCATGGCAAAATAGGCGAGCGTGCGCTTGTTGAAGGAAAATACAAGTTGAGAAGGATCACGTGTCTCATGGAACTGCTTTGTTCCGTCAAACGCCGCCTTTTGACCTGCCGTTTGCTTCTTTAACTCGATCATAACGATCGGAATGCCGTTGAGGAACAGGGCGAGATCCACACGGAAAGGCTCGGGCTTGTCCTCGTAGACGAACTCGCGGCAAATCGAGAACACGTTCTTTTCATAGAGTGCATTGCTCTCGGTCATCTCGTCAAGGTTACTCTTGTAGAACGCAAGACTGATAGCTGTATTAGATGGATAGTCCTCCACCTTCTCATTGAGCGTAGCGAGAAGACCGCGACTGTTGATCTTGTCGCAGAGCAGCTTGACAAAGCGATCCTGATACTGACTACCGTAGGTCGCTTTGAGTTTGTTCAGTTCTTCGACTTGCGTTGCCTCGAGAAAATCAAACAATTTTGCTCGGTCGAGTGCGTTTGCAAAATCGTAATCGCTTCTCTTGCTCTGTACGTAACCGTGAGAGAGAAAATAGTTAAATATTTCATCTCTGAACGGGTTTTCTCTTAAATCTTTTTCTGCCATAATGTTCTCCTTTCTTGTTTATGTGTCTGGCACCACATAAACAGTAGGATTTATTTTACATTTATAAAAAACTCTTTGCTCCTCGCAACACAATTTCCACGACTATCTATCACATAACATTGCACATAGTGCTTTCCAGTATAAGAAGTCGATTCTTTTCTGCTGTTTTCGCCTTTGTTGGATTGTTCGAATCCACCACGTAAACATCGCGAAAATAAAGCTTCGTTTCCTGTGTTGACAACTTGCCATACAATTCTATGCTTGCGACAGGAATTGTATTTAGCAGTATAAATAATATCACAGTGTTTCTCTATTGAGTAAGAATCACTTTCATAACTTGTTATATTTCCATTCCAATCAATAACCTTAGCAGTAATAAATACCGCTCCACTTCTTCGCATAGGCCAAAGTGGTTTTTGTCTGTGTGAAACACTTAAGCAATTGCTTTGGCTGTATAATGACATACTGCTTGCTGAATCGTTTGGAAACTCATTTCCGAGAACATCTCGCCAAGTTTGGTTTGTTGTTCCATTGTCATTGAGTTTTTTTAGATGATCCTCGATTTTTTCAACAAACGCTTTGAAATCCGAAAATGTATATCCTTCAAGCAAATCATTGCCAAAAATATATTCTGACGGATCATAAATATATGGCTTTTTACCATTGGCAATGTATTGCTCTGAATAATTGTTTACTATGTTTTGCATCGTGCCAATTAGAAAATCTTCTGTAGATAAGGAAGAATCACCTATATTGTCTGCAATTATCTTTTCAAGAGTAATTCCTTTGGGATATTTTTTATCATCGGGACAGTTAAATCTCCTCCACCACTTGAAAATTTTCACAAGAGGCTTGTACTCGTTATTGTTGTTTTTGTTTGTTTCAGTTGACCAAGACTTGTGGCCTTTAGGGTCTGTAATCTTCCATGTACCATCTTTAGATGAACCCACATAATAGACATTATCATACGACTTATGTTCAATGACGGGAACAACATCAACAGTAATCCCAGACAATTCTAAGCTTACTGAATGCGATTGGACAAAAGCGGTATCATATAAGCTTTTCTCTTTCAAAACTTCGCAAAGTTCCTCAAGTACATCGATGGAATCATCAGAAGTGGAATAATTGGTAACAACAACAATATCGACATCCCTTTTCTTATCGCTTGCCGCAGGACGAATAGAGGTATGCTTGGCATAAGAACCCGACAAAAAGGTGTCTACCAGAATATTCTTATATTTAGTATGATTCTCAAGATATGATCTTAAATTGTTTTGAACGCTACTGATATATGTTACTGTACTCGTACTTGGTTCAATATTACTCAAAAAGCTATCAAAATCTTTCTGTTTTGCCATTTTTTCTCCCTTCTGTTAAGATTTGTTTTGACTATTAATAGTAATTGCTTTTTCGTATTTCGAAATATCAATTGCCGGAACTGTTCCAATACGCTGTAACTTTTTCAACAATTCCAAGAAAAAGAAAATTAGTGATTCATCTTTGTTTGAAAAAAAAACATCTTTAATTATGCTGTCTGCATATATAGCAGCAAAAGATCCTTTCTCGATACAACATACCAAATCGATTTGTTCGTCCTTGGGGCGTGCCATCATATATTGAACAACATTGTCATTTATCGGCTCTACCCATGTTGAATCCAAAGTTAAAATTCCTGATATAATTCGATGCAACGGTTTTGGATTTGCCGGCCCATTTGCAGATACAATGGCGGTGGAAGTTCTATTTAATTGTCGAACGCTTTTGATTTTTTCTCCTGCATATTCAATGTTGGTCTTGTCCAACGTTTGTTTAATCTCAAAAATGGCATATACACTTTCTGCGGTAATGTACTTATTTCCGTCCATAACAAATACAGGATGAGAATACTGCTGATCGTATATAACCAAATCTATTTGGTCACTCACATGATTTTCGCAGTCAATAACGAAGGCTTTATCTACACAGTAGCGATGTGGCAAATAATCTCTCATCCATTTTATCCAGTCTGTCTCGGTAGACTCGCCTTTAGTCGGATTATGATCAAATGCTCTTCTGCTTGTTTGCAAGGCGACTTTCATATCAGCCTGCATACAACTATACAACTCAGCTATAGATTTTTCCTTCATATTTCCACCTTTCCTGTTACCGCCTCGTAAATCACGCTTTGGCGGTATTCTTTGAGTTTTTCGATTGTTGCATTGTTGGAAGAAATCAAATCATTGATTTCTTGGCATTTCAAATCAAGATATTCTGCAATTTCTATTTGTTCTTCAATTCTGGTATTAGGAAGAACAAAATTCGCAAACGCCTCTGCAGAAATTTCCTTAAAAGTCGTTCCTGAACCAAACAAATCAAACTCTTTTGTGAAAGCACTCATTACATAGTAATAAAACTTACTATCAATATCCTTGTTGGGAATACAGGATATGCAACCTTGATTTGTACAGAGGGGAACCTTATTGATGGCTACGAGAC
>CAKSGI010000128.1 GCA_934454005.1 uncultured Eubacteriales bacterium
AGAGTAATGATCCTGTGTTTTCATATATGCTGATTACGGATAAACAAAATAATTATATGCATCAATTCAATCGAGTATTCCGTTTCTTAGGCTACTCTCATTTAGAAGTGGATAAATATCTTTCTAGAAAAGAAATTGTATTGCCTACTAGTTATACAAGAAGTGTTGGAGACAGAAGTGAACAATCTGATGTATCACCATTAGAACTTCATTTCGAAAAGAGTTTTTCAAATGCTTATGGCATGAATGCACTTAAATACATTTCTAGAGAATATGGTATTTGCGATGAAAATGGAAAGAATTATTTCCTTGATTATTTTGTGCGAACAAAAGATGAAAAATATGCAGTGGAAGAAAATGGTGTAACGTATCATCATCCTCAAATCATCGGTGAAGAAAAATATAGAAAACAATTAACAAAACAAAATACATGTGCTTCATGGGGAATCAAATTATTCCGTTTTTCTACTGAGGATTGTGCATTTGAAAATCGCATTGAAGATGATATTAAACAATATTTTGGAAGTGATGCTTCTAAATTTATTGATAATGGATTAAAAATAGACAGATCTGTAGAATTATATGAACATCAATCTATTAGTTTACAAGAAATCCAGAAAAGAAGAGATGCTGGAATCAAAGCATTTTTAATTGTATTACCTACAGCTGCTGGTAAATCCAAAATTGTTGAAGAAGATTTACGTAAGTTTACCAAGAATAAGAAAGGTTTTAAAGGATTAATATTAGTTCCGGGAATCAATATCTTGGCAGACTGGAATCAAAGAGTACATAATTCTTTGCCTGAACTAGAAGATAAAATTGATATAAGAACCTATGCATATATGGCAAGACATTATACAGAGTTATCTTCAGATTATTATAATTATATAGTTGTTGATGAAGCTCACCATGCGGTGGCTCCAATGCTAAAAAGAGTTATTCAATATTATAATGCAGATTTCACTGTAGGATTGACTGCAACAGATCAAAGACCAGACAAGAAAAAATTAGAGACTGTATTCGGTAGTTATTCCACTTCTCTATCTTTAAAAGAAGCTATGGAAAAAGGAATTGTTTCCAAGGCAAATGTGTATCGAATTGAAACAAACATCGATCTTTCTAAAGTGCGTTTTAATGGTAAGGATTATGTAAATGCAGATTTAGAAAAAAGAATACGAGTAACTTCTAGAAATGAATTAATTGTAGATGTACTCAAAGAATACTTTACTTCTGGAGAAGCTAGCTTACGCCAAGGCGTTATCTTTTGTGTTAATGTTTCTCACGCAAATGAAATGGCTCGTCTTCTTAATAAAGCAGGAATTGTTGCGGCTAGCTATACTGGACAAACAAAAAATCCTGTATCTGTTATGGATGATTTCAAGAACAAAAAAATCCGATTCCTTTGTACTTGTAACATGATTTCTGAAGGATGGGACTATCCTGAGCTTGGTATTTTAGTTATGGCTAGACCTACTCTTTCTAAAGTTCTTTATCTACAACAAATAGGTAGAGGTTTACGAAAAACAGATACTAAGAAAAATGTAATTGTGATTGATGTTGTTGATGAATATGGAGCTATGATCAAAGCTTGTAATATGCATACTATATTTGCCAATCCGTATTATGTACCATTTGGTGATATCACAATAACAAATTACACGCCTGGCGATATGTTAGTTGTGGATGGAATTGAAGAACGTATTGAGCGTATTACTGAAGTGGATATCAATACATTTGAAGATAAGTATGGTGATTATCTAAGTCAGGAACAACTAGCCCGAGAATACTTTATCAACACTGGAACTGTGACAAGTTGGATTAAAAAAGGTAGAATCAAGCCAAGTGTAGAATACAAATTTGGAAGTAAATCCTTATATTTATTTAGTCCTGATGATGTTGAAAAGTACAGAAAAGAACTAGGCATAAAAGAACACAACAACGATACAATCAAACAAGACTTCATTGAATTCTTAGAAGAAAGAGATTATTCATTATCTTATAAAATGCCATTCTTGTTAGCATTTATTAAAAATGTTGATTCGATTGGTGATGCTAAAATAGATGATGTATTAAATGACTATATTGCCTTCTACCAAGATCGAATCAATAGAGGACTACAAGTAGATCGTAGTACATGTCCATACAGTGAAACCACTCTAAAAGATAGAAAAGCAATCTGTAGAAATATGTTAACAAATCCATTTGAGAAATTTGAACGTAAAAGATTCTTATATTATTCAAAAGACTTGAGCATCATCGCAATGAATCATGCTCTATATAGTAAGATGAACACAGAAGATTGGAATAGAGTTAAATCACAAATGCAAGAAGATCTAGAACACTATTATTCAGATATGGGTGGAATATAAAAACAGTTTGACTATAAACAGCCAAACCGCAAAAAAAAGAGTGTCAGTGACACTCCCAAGATGATTGAAGTCTAACCCAGGAAAACATTTTGGAAGGAAGGACCAGCTAGACTTCAATATCTTTACAACAAAACACATTTATTCAAATTTAAGATTGTTTAGCTTGACCGTGAAAAAATAAGACACAGACAACATTTTCTGTTCTATTTTTTCCAATTATTATATACATTCCAACTAACTTTCTGAATTATTTTTGCCTGTTCTTCCGTCACCTTTCCTCCAGACATCCCAAAAGTATGAGACACTGGAATTCCCAAGCCTTCCGGACTTTCTTCAAACACCTGCGCATACAATAAACAGGCTGCAATATAGTTTCCTATATTATTCTGATGTCCGTAATCCCCGCCTTCTTCTTTAGATAAATAAGGATTCACCGATAAACCACATTGTTTTCTAAGTTCCCAATATCCTAAGCATACCGGTAGCACTTCTGTATCCTTTCCCAGCATTTCCGCCATTTTCAAATACCACTCAGCATTTGTTTTCGCCATTTCTTCTGTGGTCATGGTAAGTATATAATTATCTCCATCTCTATTATATACATCACCAGGCATCCCCGATTTCCATGGTTTGATATGCATATCTTGAAGATAGCCATACTGATATGCATGTGGCGCCCAGAGAATCATTCTCCCCGCCTTGCCACGTATTTTATCATGTAATATTTTTGCTCCCTGCAACATTCCTGATCGCTGTTTATAATCTTTCGCACCAATCTGACAACTATAAGTTTCCACAGCCTCATTACTATTTCCGGCAACAACAAAATAATCATAATATTCATTACTTTCAATTAGTTTCTCACACTGCCTAACCCTTTCTTCACACCCTTCCACAAGGCCTGCATAATGAGCAATTCCTGTTCCTGACCAATAGCTATAAGCTACTCTTGCATTCCATCCACCCATTTTTGCCAGTTCCCTGAAATAATAATAAGAGCTATCCCACAATCCGGTAAAACTATGCCCACAAAACGCCATTTTAGGACCTCTAGCTATAAAACAAATTTTTACCTGTAAAGGATGCTCTTCACTCTGAAAAACAAGTTCTCTTTCCCATTTTTCGTCTGAATCTGCATCCGGCCATACCAATGCATCATGAGGTTCTCCATCATAAATACCAGTGTCCTTATGAAAGAATTTTGTATTTATATTTCTCGGCTTTCCTTCAAAATAAGCAGCAGGATGAAATTCACTACGCTTCTTATTCAAATCAGTTTCTTCTTTATTTTCTATCCATTCACAATGGGCGGCAATCGCATTAATATGGTAGGAATAACTTTTCTGTTCTCTTAGAATCTGTACATCCAGATCATTTAATTCAAATGTATTTGCATTATAAATTCCAATTTTCTGCAAACTATGCCATTTCACCTGAATACCATAATGCTTGTTCTTTTCTGTCATTTTCCTACCCCTTCCATCCAACATTGAGTAATAAATGTTTACAATATCTGTTATTCAATTCACACATTTTATCTGCTTATTTGATAAATCCAACCTGCTTACTGATGATCTCAATCTGTTCATCTTTCTTCTTATTGTATTCTACTTTTTTCCCTTCAAAATAGTTTTTTCCATAAGCATCAATGGACACAATCAAAGGACCGAATTCTTTTACGTGACAATGCCATAAAGTCTCTGGCATCCCCAAATCTTTCCACTGTGCTTCCACAATCTCTTCTACCTCGGCGGCTGCCACAACAGCATTTCCTGCTGGGAATACGCAATGAATTGCACCAAAGTCCTTGCAGGCTCTCTGTGTATTTTCTTTCATACCACCTTTACCAACAATAACCCTAACTCCAGTAGTCTCTACGAATTCATACTCAAATTTTTCCATTCTCATAGAAGTTGTCGGACCTACTGATACCATTTCATATTGTTCATCTTTAAGTGGACGGATGATTGGTCCTGCATGAAAGATTGCCGCATCTTTAACATCTACAGGAATCTCTCTTCCTTCCTCTACAACACGGCGATGTGCCACATCACGACAAGTCGTAATATCACCTGTCAAAAATACAATGTCACCGATATGAATATCTTTCAGATCCTCTGCAAATATGGGTGTTATCAGAATTTTCTTACCACCTTTTATTTCAACTGCCATCGTTAATTTCTCCTTCCGAATTAGTTCTCTTCCTTATATTCAAAACCAGTATGCGTATCTATTGTAAAGTTCAGATCTTTATCAAAAACGATATGTCCTCTTCTGTGGCTCCAACATCCCACATTTACAGCGACACCAATTGCCGATGGATGACGCGCCGTATTCTCAATATTGACCCCCATGACTGAATAATTTCCACCCATGCCCTGTGGACCAATCTCAATGGCATTGATGCCATCTTCCAATAACATCTCCATCTTAGCTACCTTTTCATTATCATTATGAGATCCTATTTGTCTCATCAGTGCTTTTTTAGAATTCAGCGCTGCAGTCTCTACGGAAGTCCCTACACCTACGCCTACCAGCAATGGTGGACAGGCATTTAATCCATAAGAAGTCATACGGTCTAGCACGAACTTTGTCACGCCTTCATATCCTTCTCCTGGCATCAAAACAGTAGCATTACCCGGAAGCGTACATCCGCCACCAGCCATGTAAGTATAGATTTCACACTGATCTGAGTTTGGAACAATATCCCACCATACCGTAGGGGTTCCTTTTCCAACATTTTTCCCAGTATTGTACTCATCAAATGTCTCAACGGAATTGTGACGTAGTGGAGTCGCAAACGTAGCCTGTACTACTGCATCTTTTAACAATCCTTCAAGATCATCAATAAAAGGAAATTTTGTGCCACATTTTACCCAGAACTGTAATACTCCAGTGTCCTGACAAGAAGGGCGATCCATTTCCAAAGCCAGTTTCTGGTTACGGAACATAGTATCATAGATGATCTTAGCCATTTCAGAGTTTTCTTTGTCTCTCAATTCCTGCAATTTTGCGATGACATCATCCGGCAGTTTCTTCGAAGTGAATCCTATGAACTGCGCCATTATATCTGTCATTTTCTTTACCCGTACCTCATTTGACATATCTTTTTCCCTCCGTAATTTCATTTCTTTATGTTATTTTCCATTTCTCTAAAACACTCATACAACTTGATTGTGTCATCACATGTCTTTTAAGTAACTATTTCAAATATAGCTTTCAATATTCAAAGTACGATTATTGATCATTTGAATATTAGTGTATCTAGGTTTACAAGTTAAAATTAAACAATTAAATCAATCCAAACGATTTTAATATCGTTAACCAGAATGTAATACTAAAAGCACTCAATAGTGTTGTAAGCATCACAACACTCGATGTCAAAACACCTTTATGCCCCATACTTTTAGCCATCACAAAAGCCGAGACCGTTGTAC
>CAKSGI010000129.1 GCA_934454005.1 uncultured Eubacteriales bacterium
GGATTGCATCTTCTGTTTGAATACAGATTTCACCAGTCTCCGTAGAACCGTAAGAAGATTTAATATAAACTCCAAATTTATGATAAAATGACCTAGCTATCTCCGTATTTAAGGCAAAACCCGCGTTAAGCATATTCTTTGGTATATGTATTTTATCAACCTTTTTCATCTTTGTGAGCATATTCAAAACTGCTGAATTGGCTGGAAAATAATCAATTTCATATTCTGTTAATATTCGAACTATTTTTTTGAAATTTACCTCACTCATAATATAAAAATCGGATGAGCATAAAAGACCGAGAAGAAAAGCACTTCCAAAGCCATAAGCATGATTCAATTGTAGCATACATAGTATTTTAGAGTACGAGAATCCTACCGTTTGTAAATGATTCACTGGTTCCCATATACAAGCTTCTTCTGTTCGAATACAAAGCTTTGAACATCCAGTGGTTCCTGAAGTAGGATGTAAAATCACTGTTCCATATTTGTTTATCAACTGTTTCCCCGTAAACAATTCATTGTTGCACGCCTGAATATAGACATCTGCATCTCCTATGTGCACCACAATTTTACCATTAAGGAAATCACTTACAATATAATTTATCGTATAATTATTTTTATAGTAATCTAATTCCATAGCAGTAATATTTTTACTTGCTATCAATGGAATTGCTCCAATTTCGACTAGCCCACAAAAACAATACATAAACATTACTGAAGAATGAGTTGATAATAGAACAATGCTACCTTCTACAATTCCACTCTGGTGAAATAAAGTTTTACTATTCTCAACATGATTATGAAACTTTATATTTGTAATCAATTTATCATTATCAATATCAAAAATGGTTCCTTTATATTTTTTCCTTAAACTTTGAAAATTCAACATATCTTAGAATCCTTTTCTTTCATATGAACTGTAAGCTGATGTATTTCTTCATAAATTGGTATATATTTGCGAACTAGTAAATCAAGACCGTTATATTTAGTTTCATATGTAGATAATATATATGTCATTTTATCATCAATATATGACCTTACAATTATTTAAAAAATACTTATCTCAAATTCAAATGACATCCACGACCCTTTGCTTCTGCCGCAAATACATTATGATTATTTACTTGCACATACACAAATTCATGCTTATTATCTGCTAAATAAGGTAGTCGAATATCCATTTTCAAATATACATCTTTATATTCCACACAAAACAATAAAAATTTGATTTATTTTTTATTGAACTATAATAAATTGGTAATTCAGTATTGATTCGATTTATGTATTTCATTCTATAAGATAGTTTAATGTCATAAAACTGACTACTCAAAGCATAATATGATTCAAGCAAATTAATTTTTCTACCTGCATGAATGCCATGATTTTTTATGAGAAGCTCATCAACCCAGTCTGTACTGATGTCCATTTCCTGAATACTTGTTATCATAGTACGTATTAGATCATATTCAATATATCTGAGATGGTTCGGTATATAATAATTAAAATTATTATTTCATCTGCTGCTGTTATTCAAACGATAATAACTTTGATTCATTAGATACGATATATTTATAATATTCAGTTTCATATATTCTATCATTAATTCATAAGTATCTCTGTTTAATTGCAAAGAGTTCCCCATATTGTAAGTAATAATAAAATACATTGACTGGCATTCTGTTATTATTTATGCGTGTAAATCTTTCTTACTGTACAGTTGCCTTTACTTTCCCATCAACAATAAGACAACAAGCCGAATCATGATATAATGCTGAAATACCAATGATATTCATAACGTTACCTTGTATAACAAGTAGAGAAATTGCTATACCTAATCCTTTTCACAAATTTACAGATTTTTAAACAAGAAAATATCTAATATTTTAACATATATATTTATATACTGTCTACTTGCATGAATAATCATATTTGTCAACGATTCTACAAAGCTCCGTAGTTAGTCTATGAATAACCTCACCATATTGATCCAGCCTTTGAACAATTTCATTTTTTTCTATATTACATTCTACTGATGTACAAACATAATCAATGACATCTAGATCTGTCTCTAAAAACTGAAGTTTTAGTTCTTCAATATACCTGATATCCTCTCCTTTATTTTTAGATCTTCTAATATTAGATATGTAACTCATTTTCTGATAGAATGGATCAATGTAAGGATACCAACAATCTTTTAATATATTGTAAGCTTGCTCTACTCCATCATTTATAAATTCATACTTACGTTCATTTGGCTTTAACAATCCCTTGACTTCTAACTCCTCATATACCTTAGTTCCTTCAATTAACATTAATACACTCTTTGAAAACGGAATCTGTTCTTCAGGTGTTGTTTGTCTGCAGAAATTTGTTTCACGTATGAGTCGTATATTTTCATGAATTTCTGAAAATGTAATATATGGATCAAAAAAAATAAATCCAATATTCAAATAAACATCTAAACCTGTTAGTAATTTTATAGCTTGAATATTCGTCTCAACTTTTAAATCTTTTTGGAAAAAGTCTAGCTGCCTCTGATTAAAACTTTCAATTCCAACAAAAAGATGCGTCATGCCAAACTCAACCATCTTCTTAATCTGTTCATAGTTATATATAGCATCATTCGCCCTTGCCTGACATCGATACTCTAAGTTATAGTTCTTACATGCTAAAAGATCAAACAACTCATTAAGCCATTGTTGACGTACATTGGAGGCCTCAAAGAATGTTTCATCAGAAACGTAAATAACCTGAGGATCATATAACTGTACTAACTCTTCTAGTTCTGATACAAAGTCAGTTACACTTCTATTCCTTTTCTTTTTCCCAATACAATTATCATAAAATTCCTTCACACCACAAAATGTACATCTTCCGTAACAACCTCTTGATGATATGATGGGAACCATATAATTATTTTTTCCAACAATCCTCTTTGGATAAGGAAGAGCATCTAGATTTTCAATCAGTTTTCTAGGTGCTGTATCAATAATTTTTCCATCTTCAACATAGGATATCCCTTCTATGCACCTCCAGTTGTCTCCTTTGTCCAGTTTTTTTGCCAAGTCTATTGTTGTCATCTCACCTTCACCAACTACAATGCAGTCAATGAAATAAAATGTTCGAAATGTCTCTTCTCTATAGAGCGTGGGATAATAACCCCCTATATAGAGAAAACAATCCAATTTTCTTTTTATCTTAATTGCTAATTTTAATGCAAAGGATTTATTGTAAAAATATACGGAGATTCCAATTAAATCATACTTTTTTTCTTCCAGTTGTTTCATGACTGCACTGATATTCATATTCTGTATTTGACACTCAATAATATCTGTCTCATAACCATGTTTTTCTAAACATGAGGCAATATATGCAATTCCTATGTGTTGCATAGAATACATATTGCTCAAATACCCGTCAGAGCACGGTGGATTAATTAAACATATTTTCATACTCTCTTAATATCATACGATATTAATAACCTCCATTTTTATTATTCGAGCCCTAATCAAAACTCATTAAACCGCATAGATAAGAAATTTGGGGCAATAATTTTTAAATATATCACTAAAATATGTAGAAACAGTCCACCAACTTTAGTATAATTAAATTGGTTCAACAACCACACGAAATGGACTGGCTGTTATCTATCTCCAAGATGTTATACTGGACATTATTTTTTCACATCCGCACCCAAAGCAAGCTTTTATAACAAACTGTTTCTTAATCTCGACTTATCTGATTCTCCCAAATTTACTACCAAAACAGGAAGAATCGGTTACTCAAAAAAATCATGCTTTGTGCTTTTATTGTAATGAAATGTGAATGTTTTTCCTGCATTAATAATTAGTGGATTATCCTAACAATAACTTGATAATTGCACATTACTGCAGTTTCAATATTATTAAGCTGCTGCCATCATATTCAGCCTTTAACCATTTTATAAGAAAGTTTAACAACAAGCTTCTCAAAAAACTTAATGTCATATTTTTCTTCAGGCTCCGGCTTTTTTGCTGCGGTCTACTTTGATATGCCTATTTTTATGATTATGTTCCTTTAGTGCTAATTAGCTATCTTCTGCTTTATTTTAGGCAAGGCGTTTTGCTTATATCTATTATTATTTAAATATTCTTTGTATTTTTTTTTTAACATTGCATTTGCTATTAGCTTCAAATCTTTTTGACTCTTTTCTTCCTCTATACTAATTGCTTTTAAATGAAGTAATTTTTCAAGTGACATAATAAGGTAGTCATTTTCCTCAATTGCATTCTCTCGATAAAAATTATAATCATAATAACGAATGGATTCCCAAACTTCATAATTGGCTATATCTAATACTCTATCCATTTGAAACTGTCTTTCAAGATATCCCTTTTTTTTCAAACATTCATAATCATATCGACTTACAATCAAATCAATATCGTCTCCTGCATTTCGAAGACCATAATACTCCATTGCTTTTCCGCCGACAATGATTGGCTTATCTCGAAATGAATACCGAAATGTCTTTTCAACATCTATTCTAATCTTACACTTCATAATCTAAACCTAATCCTTATGTATTCGTATTATCTTGATTATACGGATTCTTGTTTTGTAGTTTTGATTTATATAGAGCAACCAGCTTTCTGTTTTTCTGCCGTTCTCCAACGAATAAATTTTGAATGTTACCAATATAGGTAAGTCCCTCATCCGTTAGTTCAAGGTACTCATTATCTTCCTTCATATATCCATCAGCAATCAGTTCTTTTATTATATTCTCAAATCTGACAAATGATTTCAGTTTTTTTGAAGAAAATCGCACTAAACTGATTGCATAAATCATCTCTTTTTCCAACTTTTCTTCTTCCTGAATCAGATAACCAAACTGAACTCCCATATTCTCTTGCGTTATAGCCGCAATATACTCTGATATATTTGTAAAATTTTTGGTACAATATCCATCAAAATATCCCTTGGCTGATGCACCGACACCCACATTTGTCATACAAAGAGAATTCTCATCAACTTTATTCTCACTCTTAGTAAAACACATTGAGGAATATTGGGTATATTCTGAATTCTTAAATTCATTCAAAATAATCTTACTCATTTGTACTGCTTTATCACTTTTTGGAGGATTCGTACAATAGAATGGATTATTGATAAGTGTTGCCATTTTCGTATTAGGTAGTATACTTAAACTATAAAAGTCAATGCTACTTGCTCCAAGCTTCTTAGCATCTAAAATATCAGCATATAAGTCTTCCATAGTTTCGTCAGGGAGATTATACATAATATCTACAGAAAACTTTTCAAATCCAACTGCTTTAATCCTTTCTACTAAACTATAGATATCGTTAACCGTAGGACGCAATGCTAGTTTTTTTCTAATATCTTTGTTGAAGGTCTGAATACCAAAACTCACCTTGGTTACTCCTTCTGCTTTTAACTGTTCTAATTTACTATCTTCAAGTAGGCTTATAACATTTCCTTCCACTGTAATCTCAGTACATTCTGATATATCATAGAATTTTTTGATCGTGTTTAATGTTTGAATAATATACTGGATATTAACACATGCAGGGTCACCTCCACCAAAATATACACTACTTACATTTGCATTTTTACACAATTTAGTTTTTGAGTAACTAATAAGCTCCGTTTGCACACATTTATAATATTCTGCAAAACAACCTTCTTCAAAATCAATACTTTTTTCTGTATAAAACGGACAAAATATGCATTTTGATCTACAAAATGGCATATGTACATATAAACGAATATACTTGTTTTCCCTACTGTTGATATAATGACAAAAATC
>CAKSGI010000130.1 GCA_934454005.1 uncultured Eubacteriales bacterium
GAAGTTGAAATGGATGAAAAGTATACTCCTTACAATCATAAAGGAACTAAGATTGATGGAGTAGAACCTAAACATCGCGGCACAGCTGCTACAAAAAGAGGATTATCGAATCAATAGGTGTGTATCATTACTGCAATTCAGAGATTCGGTCATACAATTGCCAGAACATTAAATTATGGCAAACCATCCTCAATAGATCTATTAAGATTTGGTGAATGTCTAGAGCCAAAATCTTTTGTAATGCTAAATGGATCCAATAGTTACAACGAATTGCTAGAAAATAAGAAATGCACTAAGACAGTGTTAATCAGTCATGAGTCTTATGACAAGTTCAATCATTTAAATACAGTGAACAGCTTTCACAGTACGTACAGCTAAGATTGAAAAACATCTATAAAATCACTCGTTTAATGTATTTGAAGAACGAATGATTATTCGTGTAAGTGATAAAACCAGAACTATAAGTAATGTTACCAAATTGCTTGTTAAGTTTTTTAATTTTAAAAAGTTTTACTTGAGTATATATTGTGAAAACTAATTTTTCGAGATAAGTTCTTAGAGGAGTTTAGATGCAATTGTTTAATTATTAGAGAAGGAGAAAATTTTACTTATGAAAGAAAGTACAAAAGACTATTTAGTAAATATTTATAACAATATTCCTAAAAAAACAAAGGCTACTTGCTTAAAATTCTACTATCAGTATAACAATGTTAATGTCAATGTATATTTTGACGCATTTGATAGTCAAAGTGTAGCATTGAGTATTGTTCTTGCTGCTGAAAAGAATTATTATTATACGCCTTTAAATATTTTGAATACTGGTATGACAACAGAGTATTTGAGTGAAATTCCTCATCAAATACTTGTAAAGATCTTAGTTGACAAACGTTTAGATGATTTCTATGAAAATATGGAAAAACATCTTTTAAATGATAAGCCAAATTTTATTTACTATAATGAGGATACCTACTTTGTCAATACTATAAAATATGCTAAAAGTATATTAGATTTACCTTTCTGGTGGCATCTTCGTAAATCTCCTATGACTAAGGATACTTTATATAAATTAAATGCTAGAGCAGACATTACATTTGACATATTACGAAAAATACAACAAGAAGGATATACTTTAGTCAGAACAGCAGACCCAGAAAAGCGAAATGAACTTACTATAATCTTGGACCGAGTAGGCATCAAATTATAATAGGTAAAGAGCGGTTAATTCTGGTATAGTAAATTTGATTGGAGTTAGGTGAATATGCTTTCCAAGAATTTAAAGGAAGGCATATACCACAAAAATGTTTAAAGCTGCTTTCGGGCTCGGACAACATTTGTACTTAAACCATTAAAAATAAAGAGGAGAAAAACTATAGGAAGTACAAAAGTCATACACTCGACAGAGTGTGTTAGTTCACTATTTTTATAATCTTCAAGATTAGGAGGAATAAAATGTCAGATATTTCTGTCAGTCAAGATTTCAGTACACTATGTAAGAATCTTAGAATGAGCGACTATATTGTAAAAGATGTTCAAACACGCTATCATGCTATTACTAAAAGAATAAATAAAGATTTTTGGTTTACAGATTCAGAAACAAGCCACAGTTTTTATGTAGGATCATATGGACGAGGTACTGCAATATATACGAGTGATATAGATATCGTTGTTGAATTACCGTGGTCTGAGTATATAAAATATAATGATTATATTGGGAATGGGCAATCGGCTTTGTTACAGTCCGTAAAATCATCGCTTCAAAAAACCTACTCATCATCCAATGTAAGTGGTGATGGACAAGTAGTAGTTATTGATTTTTCAAATGGAGTTAAATTTGAAATTGTTCCTTCTTTTAAACTTAATGATGGTACATATGTTTATCCCGACACTCATAATGGAGGAAGTTGGAAATATATGGATCCAAAAGAAGAAATGAAATGTTTTAATGGGAGAAATTCTCTTTCTAATAATAATCTAAAACGGTTATGTCGTATGGCACGTGCTTGGAACTCAAATATGAATGTGTCTATGAGTGGAATTTTAATTGATACTATTGCATATCGATTTATGCAGGACTATGAATATGCTGATAAATCATATTTTTATTATGATTGGTTATCTAGAGATTTCTTTAAATATCTTTATGATAATGCTGATAAAGAATATTGGGTAAAATTCGGCGATAATAAACATGTCACAAAAAAATATTCTTTTAAAAATGAAGCAAAAAAAGCCTATGAGTTATCTCTATCAGCTATTGATGCATATGACAAAGGATACTCGTATACTTGGCATAGTAAATGGAGAGAAATATATGGAAAAAAATTCCCAATATAGAGAAAAATTATTAATACAACTAAAAAATAATTTTGGTAGAGTTGTTTATACTTATACCAGTCATTTAAAGCAAGTGAATTCCTTAGAAAGGAATCTAAAAATAATAAAATACAGTCAAATTGTATTATCTGCCTGCTCAACTGGAGGATTTCTTGGTGCAATTATTACAAATAAAAATGTTTGTACGGTAGTGGCAGGTATTTTCTCAACAGTATTATTAGCTTTAAACTTGTTTTTCAAAAATTTTACTCCAGAAAATGAGATAAAACAACATATTTTAGCAGCGGATGAATTATGGCTTATTAGAGAAAAATATGTTTCTTTAATGACAGATTTTGATATTTTAAGCACTGAAGATATAATATCTACTAGAGATTCTTTGTTACAAAAAACCTATGAAATTTACAAAAAAACTCCTAAGACAAACTCTAAAAGTTATATGAAGGCACAAGAAGCATTAAAAAATGAAGAAGAACAGTTTTTTACAAATGAAGAACTCAATCAAATGTTACCATCTCATTTAAGAACAAAGTAGTAATTCTTTATATTTAGGAAGAATTTGTTGAATTCTTCCTTTTTGTATGCCGGGCATGGCATATATCTAGACAGTGAAAGTCTTTTCGAGTTGTAGAAAATGGACGAATGAAATCAAAAATATCCTATTTATGGATTAGGAGGTACTATGGATCAATATAAATTAAAGGATTTAATGGATTCGACAAAAGAAGAAGTAGAAAAAGCAGCTATCGATAATTTATTACCTACAGTTGTAAAAGAGGCAGGAAGCTTTTTGTTTGATAAAGGTGTTGGAATGCTAGCTTGTGAAATGGTTGGATCTGTATTACCTGTAGCGAATAATGTTCTTCTTTCATATAAACAACATCGTCTTGAAAGAAATGTTTTGAATGCTTTAAATATCATACAGAGTAGACAAACTGAACTTGAAAATAGAATGAATGAGCTATTAGAAAATAATCCATTATATACTAGACAGATTACAGAGGCATTATTGGATAATATAGTGGATGAGATACAGGAAAAGTTGGTTGAATATAATGTGAATGGATACATCAACCTTTTAAAATCAGATCATACAAATATTGATATGGGTTTGATGTTTTTTAAAACAATGTCTCAATTGAATGATTTAGATATTCGTATATTAAAAGTGTATTCAAATCTAGGAACTGAAGGTGAAAGTATTGTTTCAATATGTAACGAATTAGCTCTTGAACTGAATCAAATTCAATTTATCAAGGAAAAGCTAGAAAGATTTGGTTTATTACAGAGTCGACATGAAGAAATGAATGATGATAATTTGGATAAGATTGTAAAATACTTGGAGAAAGTAAAAAGAGAGAATCGAAAAAAGAATCCAAATGATGTTAAGGTTCCTAATTTAAAAAGGGTGAGTGGAACGGATAGTTATCGTATTACATCACTTGGTAGGCATTATTTGACAATGATTGGATAAAATTTCTATGAAAATTAACAATTGTATACACATATAATTAATTTTTATTAAAAATATAGTTATATTTATGATATATTAATAGAGTATGTCTTATGAATGAAAAGGGAGGGCTTTTATGGCAAAGAGTAGATTAGATCGTATGCCTAGTAATGATCTAAATGAAATGGAAGAGATTGATTTATTAGAATTATTTCGTGCTGTTTTGAAATATATTAAATTGATTATTGTATTATGTATTGTATTTGGTTTGGGTGGATTCTTAGGAACTAAGTTTTTGATTACACCTACTTATACGGCTAGTACATCAATTTATTTAACTCCACAAGTAAGTGAGAGTGGATCTTTAGATTATAATTCACAGATGGCGAATAGTAAGTTGGTTACCAATGTTGTTAATTTAATGACTCAGAATAATGTTATGTCTGAAGTGGCAAAGGATGTTGGTATGGAAAATGCGGCTAGTGTTAAAAAGTGTATTACTGTAACGAATGAATCGAATACAGAAATTATTACGATTACGGCTACAACTACAGATCCTAAGTTGTCTAAGGATATCGCGAATGATACAGTAAGTACTTTCACGAAGACAATGCAGAAGAATTTGAATGTTCGTAATATTGAGGTTGTGGATCGTGCTAAATTATCTTATGTTCCTAGTGGACCTAATATTAAGAAGAACACAATGTTAGCTACAATGGTAGGATTTGTTCTTGGTGTTGGTTATGCCGTATTGAGATTCTTATTTGATAATCGTTTGCGTACGAAAGAAGAGGCAGAAAAATATTTGGGTATTCCTGTTTTCTGTGAGATTCCTGAATTATAATGGCTAAGTTTATAGATATTCACTCACATATCGCTTGGGGTATTGATGATGGTATACCTTCAATGGAAGACGCGAAATGTTCGTTATGTGATGCAGAGCAAGATGGATTTGTGGGAATCTGTAGTACACCACACTTTATTCCTGGTCAATTAGATGTTTCTATTTATAATGAGATTGTTTCTCGTCAAATGGAATTAAAAGAAATGAGTCCGATTCCTATTTATTGTGGTGGGGAAGTCATGATGAATAGTGAGTTTATTGATGGGTTGGATTTGGATTTATATCCGACACTTAATGGATCACGTTATATGCTTGTGGAATATAATGTTCTTCGTGATATTCATTCGATTGATTATAGAGATGATTGTTTGTATGAATTAAAGGTAAAGGGTTTTGTTCCAGTGATTGCGCATATTGAAAGATACTTTCATAATGGTCTTGATTATTCAATTATTGATAATTGGATTGATATGGGTTGTGTATTACAGATTAATCGTACTTCTATTTTGGGAATGCATGGAAAGACGATTCAATCGAACGCTTTATCATTACTAGATGATGGGTATTGTGATGTGATTGGTACGGATACGCATAGAAGTAGTGGTAATCGTATATCTAAATTGAGTGACGCGTATTCTGTAGTAAGTAAGCGTATTGGTTCTGAGAATGCGGATATATTATTTTATGAGAATCCTAAGCGTATCTTGAGTGATATGGATATATTAAATATTGAGGTTGTAAAGAAAAAGAAGCGTTTTAGTTTCTTTAGGAGATAGAAATGGCAAAGAAAAAGAGAAATCAGTTTGATGTAGATGAGATTTATCGTGGGTTGCGTACAAATATTGAGTTTAGTCAAATGGATGAGGCTATGCAGGTTATTACTTGTGTAAGTACAGTTCCTAATGAAGGAAAGAGTACGATTGCTTGTAACTTGGCTCGTATTATGGCAGCGAAATATAAAAATGTATTATTAATTGATTGTGATTTAAGAAATGCATCGGTTCATAAAACGTTACATATTTCAAATCGTTCTGGACTTACAAATATTATTTCTGAATTTCAAGAAGGTTTAAGTATTAATTCTTATGAGGGTGTTCAACAAGTTCAATATGATGGTGGACAAACACTAACTGTGATTACAGCAGGTCATAGAG
>CAKSGI010000131.1 GCA_934454005.1 uncultured Eubacteriales bacterium
GGATTAATAAATGCTATACAACTACCCTTAAATCCAGAACCACTAAATCTGGTACCATAAACACCATCACAAGATTTAATTATATTAAATAAATCTATCATTTCCTTAGAACCCGTTTCCCAATTGTTTATTGAGCTCTCACCAGATTCAGTTACTAATTTTCCAAATGATCCCATATCACCATTTTTATAATATTCAATTCCTTTTTCAACTCTATCTATTTCGGTATAAAAATGTTCCGCTCTCTTTTGATATGTTATTGGTAATTTTGATTTGTATTTCAAATATGTTTCATATGGTATATCTCTCATATTAGTATTATTAAATCTATCATAATCTTCTTTATTTAACGCTTTTAATAAATAAGCTGTACTTCTTAACTCATCTGTTCTCTTATTATATTGTTCTGAACTTATTCCCTTTTCTAATCCAGAAAAGAATATTCCAATAACATATTTCATATTTTTTGGAGTATCAATAAGTTGAAATGAATTATCTAACATATCTACGTATAATAGTTTGTTTTTTTGTGAATAGATTTCACACATCTGATTTAATTGACCATTCTCAATACCTAAATATTTTTTTTCGGATTGTTCTGATATTTCCATTAATTCTTTCGCATCTAATCTAATATTATTTATAAAAGCTAGAGCATTAATGAATGTAATAACCAAAGAAGAAGAACTAGACATTCCTCCAATTGGTAACTCACCATCTATAATTGCTGACATACCATATCTTAAAGGATATCTATTACTTAATTCTATCGTTGCACCTCTTAATGGGTCTGCCCAGTCATTTTCTTTTCTAACAGGTGTGTTTAAAACATGCCATTGTGCTCTTTTAGAAAATTGTAAAGATTCAATTTCTATTATTCCGTTAGACTTCACGCTGTATGCAATATGAATTCCTTTATCAATGGCAAATCCAGTTACCTTTCCAAGATTGTGATCAACATGTGCTCCTAAAGGACTAATTCTATATGGAGTAAATGTTGTATACATTGGCTTCGCTGCATATTTTTTTGTAAATGCTTGAACCACGTTATACTCACTATTAAATTTTGAATATAAAATAGTTTGATTAGAATTCTCTAATTCAGTTTTATACTTGTCGAATTCTTTTGTTCTCATGTCAATTGGTTTTAATGCATCATTTGGAATCATCCATTCTTTTCCAATTTTACGTGTCCCTGGAATTCTTTCATCTCTGCATAACGCTGTGATTTTTCTTTCTTTCATATTCCATTTTTTACTCATTTCACGTATTGATAAGTATTCCATACAACACCTTCTTTAAAATTACCAATGTTATTTTATGACATATAGTAGCAAATGTCAATTTATATTTTGACATATATTTGTAAAAAAAACAATATATTCTTTAAAGTCTTTAGAGTTATATTGTTTTCTTTTTTTTCATTTTATGAATAATAACTGATAATGTTTTTTTTATCAAATCTAAATCAAAAATAAATATAATAATTATTGTTGCTACAATATTTATCAAATACGCATAAATAATTCTATAATACGATATTATTGACATCATAACTATTAATGCAAGTCCTAGAAAAATGTTAGTATAATTGTAATCAATTTTTTGAAATTTCTTGACATTAATCATTCTATATAATGCAAGAAACGAATAACTAACAAGGGTGGAAATTGAACCAGCATATATTCCAACTTTTTTTATTAAAAGAAAATCTATAGCGATATTAATAATTGCTGCAATAAATGTAGAGATTCCAACATCTTTTGTCTTTAAATGTGCAATGTATATCCCACCAATAAAAGTTGCTATCCCGCATGTAAATACTCCTAAATAAAGTATTGGCATTTGTTTATAAGCTTCGTCATAATTACCTTTAATTAAGATAAAGAATAATATTGGTGTTAATGCAATAACAATTGCAATCAAGGTAACCATCAACCTATATATAGTATCAAACATTTTTGTATAGTATAAAGACGAATCTTTATCTTTTACAAAGATTGAGGCATTTTCTTGCCAAGCAGAATTGAAGGTGTTTTGAAATATTTTAAAAAGATTAGGTATTTTATTAGCTACGGCATAAATCGCATTTGCTTCCAACCCCAAAAAGAAAGAAATAATCAATCTATCTGACAATGTTAAAATCCACATTGATAAATTATTTGGTACCATTGGCCATGAGTATTTTATTAATTTTTTTATCTCATTTTTGGAATAATACTTTATAGAGAAATACTCTCTCAAATTGATTTTAAAAAATAAAAACAATGTAGAAAAAAAACTTGATAAAGTTAATGATACTAACGCGCCTATTAAACCAAATTTGAATATTATTAAAAAGCTAACAATTGTTATTAAAGACATTACGCTGTTAATAATTGAAGCAATTGAGTAACTTTTATTATCTCCTATTCCTCTAGAAATCTGACCAAAAATCAAAAACAAAATGTCAAAGAAAAGATAAAGTAATATAATTGTTCTTTCGAGTATTGCTATCTTATATAGAAATATAAATAATAATATAAGTGTTACAAGAGATGTTCCAATTGAAAAGACGATAGAATTTGTTATAATTACTTTCTTTTTTGTTTCATCCTCTCTTGCATCAATTAAAAATCTAAATGCTGCCGATTGAATTTGCAATGTAACAGCGGGAAGCAATAAAGCAACTAACGTTAAAACCAAATCATAAATCCCATACTCTGGTTTTGTCAATTTGGCAGTTAATATAGGAAGAGTTATAAAAGCAATTACTTTAGGAAAAAAAGTTCCTATTGATAAAACAATAGTATTCAAAAGCAGTTTTTTTTCTCTATTCATTTTTATCACCGAATATATTTTCCTTTCTCATATCTAGCTTCCACATATTCCCTAAAATCAAATCATATTCATCTGGGACTATTTTGTCAAAGCCACTTCCATTTGTAAAAGTCATTTCACCAAAATATATTTTCCCTTTAACATTATATAAATCAACTCTTACATGACTGAACCCTTGACATAATTTTTCAGCTATCTTAATCATTTCTGAAAAATTATTTGGTTTAGGAATCGTTTCATCTGTATTTCCATATTCCGATTGATTCCACCTTTGCAAATTCCAATCAAGATCATAAACGTTTCTTTTATGATTAGAAAATCTTCCAACGTCTACCCAACAAAAGTACGGTTTTCCATCAAAACACAAAAATTTGTAATCTTGCAAATCATCATTATCTGTTTCAATATATTTTTCAGCAATAATTCTCCTTCGAATTTTGGAATAATGTAATTCAAATCCAGTACAAAACGCATAATCCATCTGCATCCAATCATCAAAAAGGTTTTTAACTTCATTATAATCTATTTTATTCTTATCTTTAACAATATAAATGGTTCCTGAGCCATGATTAGTTTTTAAAACAAAACTTTTTGGTAATTTTTTAAAGTCTATTTCAGAAAATGAATCCCATACTCCGTAAATATCTATTAAATATTTTTCACCTATTTTTTCTTTAACCCATTCTCTTACAAGGTATTTGTCTGACAATTCTGCTTTTAATGGATTATTATCATATAATTTTTCCCATTGCATTTTCTCGGTGTAAGTCGTTGGATTATTCCAATTTATATTTTTCCCAATTCGCTTCTTATATATTTTTGATATTTTGTTTTCATATTTATTGGGAGAAATTTTTCTCATTCTTCTATTATTAAGTAATCTAATTTTTCGTTTAATTTTTCTTAAAATTGGAATCTTTCTTAACATTCTTTTTCACCACACGATCTATTTTATCTTTATATTTGTACTTTAACAAATGAAGCACATCGTAATTTCCATATTTACTTGATACTCTTGAAAATGAGTTTTTTATGTTATAATTCCAAAACTCATCATAATTATTTGGTTTAGAAATTGGTTTCTTCAAATTGCCATGTTTAAGCGGAATATTGGTTGTATCAATATATATAATATCCTTTTTTATGCTTCTGAATATTTTATCTCCTTTAGCAGTATTAATAATTAAAACTGAAACGCCTAATCTATCTTTAAATTTTTCTTGTATTTCTTCAATTCCCCAATAATCTCCTATTGTAATATCGGAGTATTTATTCTTTATAAAATTGCATTCAAAGCAGCTTTCTCTAATAATATAATTACTACAAAACAAATTTGCAAATCTTCTACTATATAAACATTTATCATTAAAAGTCGCCTTTTCAATATGAGTATCCCAACTATACTTATCTTTATCTCTAAATGTGAACTCTATCACATTATCTTTGTATTTATTTTCTAAATAATCTATATATTTTCTATAAAATCCTGGTGATGGAACTCCATGACAAATAAAGTCCACAACATATAGTTTTTCATATTTCTCAAATAGTGTTTTAACAGCAGCACATTGACATGGAGTTCCAGTAAACAAGACCATTTTGCCTTCTTTTAAATCTTTATCTATCGATATTAACACCTCGTTAATATCACTTTGCACATATTTTGAACCACACATTTTATCTCTTTCTTTTTTTGTTGTTGCTCTAATATGTTTAATTGTTTTAACATTATCTAATATAGCTCCATATACTGAACCATTATTTTCTATAACATAGTCACTAATAGCTGAAAATACTCCTCCAGATCTACTTATTTTTCTGGTTTCGTCTAATTTATTTTTTATTGCGAAATGTGGATTACTTGTGATTTCTTTAGGTTTTCCTTTTTTCATAGATATACAAATTTTATAACAAAGGCCACAATTCGTACATTTCTTTGTATCAATTATCGGATATTTAAAGCCTTTTTCATCTTCTATCATAGATATAGCTTTAGATGGACATTTAAAAGAACACATTCCACATCCACAGCATTTTCTTTTAACTTCAGAATTATTTATATTCAAGAAAACCACCTCGTTTTTATAATTTTATAATAGTTTCAACTGCTTTTAGACCATTTTTTCTAATATCGTTTTTTAATTTTTCATCATAAACACAATCTTTTTTTGTTATGTCTAACAATTCTTTTTCATTATAATCATGAACAATTCTACTACTTAAATTAAAAGACTCAAGTAGTTCTGTTAATCGACTACTCGTTTGTTTATAAACCATTGAGCAAAAATTCTTTTCATAAATAATAGAAAAGATAGTTCCATGAAATGAAGATGTAACAATAAAATCAGCATATTTAAACAAACCAATAAATTCTTCAACAGATGCATCTCTAATTTTTATATCTCCTACCTTAGAACTTTCTTCAGAAGTCATTAAATTAATGACTTTATATCCGAGTATCTCCTGAATTTTATCAACAATTTTTTTATATTCATCTTTATACGAAACAAAATAACATAGGATATACTTCTCTGTGGTTTTAGGTTTAATCATAATATCATCCCACTCTTTATTCGTTAACAGTAAAGTTGGATCCGGAACCACAGAGGATTTTAAATCATAAGAATCCAATATTTGCTTAGCATTTGCTTCTCTGACTGTAATATAATCCATTTTTCTTAATCTTTTAATAAATTCATTCTCATATTCTTTCGGTATAGCTTTTAAACCGATACTTGCAGCATAAGAAGCCTTTACAACATTTAAATCAGAGGAAATAAAGTCCAAATAATATGCAGAGTCAAATGATAATAAAGGGTTCCAAACTTGATCACTACCAGTAACATACTTATCCATATTTGGTGGATTTTTAATTAAATCCTCATTAGAATCATAGCTGCCAACA
>CAKSGI010000132.1 GCA_934454005.1 uncultured Eubacteriales bacterium
ATTAACATATGGAGCATCTCCAAATCCAAATTTTTATTATGTTGAAGGAAATGATTGTACAAACTTTGTTTCTCAAGTATTAAGAGCAGCATATGGTGGAGATAATTCAGGAATTTCCCAACAGTCTAGAATGAGTAGTAATTGGTATGGTGGTTCTGGTGGTGGAAGTTATGCATGGGAAAGTGTAGAAGGTCTCTGGGATCAAGTTGTAAATAATTATCCAGGAAATGGACCTAATGGTACAGGATATAACAACAATTCTCCATACTATGATTTTGCTCCATCTAGAATATATTTAGGTGAGGTATTACAATTTAGAAATATTGATTCTTCTTCAGTATATACTCATTCTGTATATGTAACAGTTAGTAATAATACATCTAATCAGTATTATAATGAAATATTAGTTACACAACATTCAGATAATATGGTTAATAGGAACTTATGGGAGTTAATATTGAATAAAGGTGGAAACTCTTGTTATATGAGAGACATTGCTTTTACAGATGCTTTTCTTAATTAAACAATATAAAAAGGTACTATTTCGTAATCTTAGTTGCGAAATAGTACCTTTTTATTCCCTATAAGAATCTTCATCATTAATTTTCTTTACTGCTGCTTCATATTGTTCATTAGTAAAAGGAATATTGTTTTTCTTTAATAATCCAACATACTTTTCTAAGTCTACTATACTTTCACCTTTTCTCATTTCGAAAGGATTATTTAGATCTTTAGGTTTCCACTCATACATAATTACTCCTATGTTTATTTTTATTAATATTTTATAGACGAGTTCTTTAATAAGATACAACAGGTGAACTACTCTCCACTTATAGAAGTGGAGAGTAGTTCACTTCCACCAACTTGTACACCCTATGAATTTCTTTAAACTTTCTTTATCTTTTTTCATCAATTATTAAAAAAGTACAAAAGAAAATAATAAATATTATACTTGTCCCAAATGTAACTACTGTACAAAATACTGGATCTCCATTCATTGTATTAATTAATAATATTATTGCTATTAAAGTACCTACTGTACAACTAAATGACTTCAAAAAAAGTTTCAACATATTTTAAAACCTCCTAATAACCATTTAAAATAAATAAAAATATATATTTCTAATATATGCCAAAACATAGTTAAAGCCTTTATATATCTAATATTATAAGGCTAAATAGTCAAAGAACTCAATACATTCAATAATAAAAATACCTTTCTTCTATAGTAGGTCGTTCGACCTAGTTGTTTCCTGTAAAAGAATATTCCTGTGAATTACTATCCACTTCTATAAGTGGATAGTAGTTCACTTTTTCATCTTCTGAAACTCTTATCTGTATTAATTCTTTTTATTCATTAATCTACATCTCCAACACTAAATTGTAATACTTATAATTACAATATCATAGCTCCATAAAAAAAATCAGTCTGACTTTAGAGCATATGCCCTACTTTCAAAACATAAATTTAGACAAAAAATTAAGGCATAAGCCCCTAAAAATAAACAAGACATACCCCTTTTTAGCTACATATTATCTTTTTTTAAATATAATAATATTTCATCAATTTTTCTATTACACTCATCACATTGACTCACTCTTTTATAATAATTAACTTTATATTTTAAAAGTTTAATTAAATTAACAACTAAAATAATAACACTTATAAAAATAAAAATTATAAATGCCGAATATAAAATGTACATGACTACCTCCTAAATAAATTATATTAATAATTATACCTCTGCTAGTTCTAGCAAAACAATTCCTAATTAGAGTTATTACTAAACTTGAAAATATTCTATATGAATCGTTGATTGAAAAACTAACTTCCGTTTTAGCTAATTTATGTATTATTTTTTTAGATGATGTTCTGATATTTTCAATTCTTTAGATAAATCATCGAATATAAAAACTTTATCTTTATCCTTAGCTAAATGAATTAGAACTCTAAATGAATAGTCAGTAAATTTAGTTAAATGCATATAGATCCAATCACCTCCTTATCATACCTTTTAAAATAATTCATAGTTTCCATCTTCAAGTCTTTTATATATTTTAGCATAGTTCGTTTTATTAATTCCTGAAAACATAGTTAATTCATCTTTTACATCAATTATTATATCAGGCTCTTCATAGTCTTCTTCATAATCAGGATCATCTTTATCTACAGCATAATTTGATCTTACCTTTTCAGGTCCATTATAAACTTCTACATTTAAATCAAACATTAATGCAAACATCGATAACGCTCTTGCCAAATCTATTCTCATAATCATTTGTACATATCTATCATCACTATCTATATATGGCTCATCTATAACATGAAGCACATCTTGCTCATTATCTGCTTCGTATATTTTTCCTTCAAACTCAATAACATATTTTCTTTTTGCTTTATCTAGGCTTTCTATTTCCCTTACCCAATCCGTATTTTTAGTTACCATAAATTCATCACTTCCTTTAAATACTTTCATTTATTAATTAATGAACAATATTTTCATAAATTAATTTATATAATATCTTTTATTGTTCAATTATTAATTTATGAACTCTATTCATTTTCATTAATTATTTTATGAACTAATCCAACTGAACAAGAATACATTTCAGCTATTTCTTTAATAGTTTTACCTTGAATACGATAGATCTTCATAGTTTCTTTTTCTTGAATTGTAAATCTTGATTTTCTTCCAGCTCCACGTTCATTGTGAATCTTTAAATCTATAGGTCTTTTCGTACTTTTCAACAATTTGTTTTTATCTTTTAATTGTTGAATTTTATCTTTTAATTGTTGAATTTCATTTTTTTGTTTTTCTATAATACGACCTCTCTCAACTGCTTCTATAGCATAATGTCCTTCTTTATAATAAGCTGATCTACGTAATTGTTCCTCCAAGTCTTCTATATCTTTTAAAAGACGTTCATTTTGTTCTTTTAATCTTTGCACTTCACCCATACTATTACTCCATTCACAATTTAATTTATGAATACATTTTAACATATTTTGTTTGGTTATTCAATAATTAAATAATGAATTTTCAAATATTAATTATTAAAAACATCTTTTTATAAAAGTGTCCTTGGATACTTTTATTTTTAAACAATTTATCTATTAATTCACTCGAAAATTAATGAAAATCTATTGTTTCCCATGACACATTTCTATTGATTATCTCCATTCATTTTTCTTAAAAACATTTAATATCATATCTTTATCTCTCTTTCTTGAGAAAGCTATATCTAGGAGTTCTATAATCTTTTCTTTTGTTCTTGTTCCTGAAGAAGTCCTGGCGTCTTTTAATATTTTCCCTCTCTTTTTATAATTTTCATCTTCAGTATCTCTCCATCTTGCTTTTTCAGATGCATTTATTATTCCTGCAGCTAATTTTATGTTTGCCTGGATCTGCTTCGGATTAAGAGATCCATTAAAATATCTAAACTCAACGGTAGGAGCTCTATCCGTTGCTATATTTTTTAAATTAATCCCATAATACCTATTCATTCTACTAACTCTTTGTGCCATTTCTATGACATCACTATCATTTTCCATTCTAAAAGCCATTCTATTAGCTTCTGCAGCTCTTTCACTAAAGCTAGTTGCATAATTAGAAGCGTTGCTTCTTATTCGGCCTAAATCTCCTCCTGCAGCTTTATATAAGCATTCTTCATAGTTTTCTACTATCTTAAAGAATCGTCTCCAACGCTGGCGAGCAGTATCGAGTTTATTCATTCCTATGTGAACATGTCCACCACAAGATTGATTTATTCTAGCTCCATGCCTTTTTGCAACTTCGCATATTGCTTGAATTTGTCTCCATGTTTCTGGAGTATCTTTTAGTATTGGAGATACTAATTCTCCACCTTGACTTCCTGAAGAAACACTTCCATCTCTTTCTAACTTCCATTTACTATTATCGCTTACTCTTGCGTGATATCCCAATCTATACGGGGCTGCAGTAATTCCTAAATCATATAGTTCACTTGCTATTGCATCTGCATTTCCACCAACAAACTCTAGCTCAACTCCAAAGGTACTTGTATTACCGTTTAGTACATTTTCATATTCATAATTAATAAGATCATCATTAATATTCTCATATGTTGTGTCAAATGTATCTAAATTGTCGCTATAAAAAAAGCCATCATCTGTTGATGGGCCTTCCTGGTTTCTTTGGATTTCATCTCTTATATCTTGCTGCATCCTGGATCTCATTACTTCATTAGCTTCCATATCTCTTATTTCTTGTTCTGCTTGTCCAATAGCATTATTTACAGCATTCATATGTCTGCAGGTACGATTTCTATTTTGAAAATCAGGACATGTACAAGAGTCTACATCATTACTTACAAAGTATCTTCTATTACTAGCAGAATCAACTATATATCTTTCATCTTCTTCATTATAGGTTACTCTTATTTCTTCATTTCTTCCACGTGATCTTGAATCACCTTCAACAACGATACTTTCACTTAATCTATTATTTACTCTTGAGGCTAAATCATTAATTACTCCAGGACTCATTCCTGATCCTGAAGCTCCAATTGCTCCAGTTCCTGAGTTTGATTCCGTTGATATTGTATTACTTCTTCTCTTTGGCATAATTTTTCTCTCCTTTATCACTTGTATTTTTCTAAAAATGAAAATAAAAAAACAGACTAGTTAAACTAATCTGCTAATATATTCATTTTATGTTATAATTATATTGTTTTTAACCACGATGGATGGCGTGGCGGTTGTACGTTTCCGCCTTTTGGCTATTAGTTTTTAAACTAAGACAAAAGGTGGTGGTATTAGTATGCTTGAGATAATTTTTATAGGAATTATTGTTATAGTTCTAATTACTATAATACTTAGATATAACAAAGATTTTTCTTTAGAGCTAAAGGTTAAACTTCTAGGTCTTACTTTATCTATAAAAAGCAAAGAACAGAAAACCCATCGCAAATAGTTTTCTGCTTCTCTAATCACATATAAGATTTAAACTAATATCCCAAGAGACAAAACGTTCTGGGACTAGCATCGTATTTGCAGTGCGATGCTTTTCTTATTTATATTATATCACTTTTTTATCATTTATAATACTAAATTTATTATTTGTTAAGATATTTTCAATTCTTCTAGAGTATCCATTCTTCTATAAGCATTTTAACAGCTTTATCTTTATCAATGTTAATATTATCACATTTATCTATAAAGTCTTTATAAACTTCTTTAGGTAATCGAACACTTAATGTGTTTGTAGTTTCTTTTCTAATCTTTTTTGCTTCCATACCTTTTATAGTTTGCTTTTTGACAGGGTCTACATCAACACTTCCTAAATATTTTTTAGCTTCGTCTTCAGTTAAAAAGCTTTTATATACAGCATTATAGCCTAATACAAGTTTAGAACATTCATCCCAAGATTTAACTATTATATTTTCTACTCCAATCCCTTCTTTTATAGCATAAAATTTTTGAGGTTTAGTTTTCTTCTTTTTATTATTTTTAGCCATAAAAAATCCTTCTTTCATTTAGTGATTATTTAATTAATTCTTTATTACAATAAAAAATCCTTTTTAATCTTAATTTTTATATACTTTAGAATAAAAATCAAGATTCATTTGAAAAATTTCATCCTTAGTTATGGATC
>CAKSGI010000133.1 GCA_934454005.1 uncultured Eubacteriales bacterium
TCTTCTTGGAAAACAGACCCAAATGGAAGTTATACTGGAAAAAATGTAAATTATGGAGAAAAACCTGTTCAGGACGCCGATGATCTTTAAAACTACGCATAAGGAATCTTGTGTTTAGCACAGGATTCTTTGTGCGTAATTTTAATATAATTGCATTTTTTACGTATGGAGTGATTATTATAAAACTTTTCCGCATAATAATATCATCAACCTTAATAGCAAGTTTAATTCTACTTTCAGGATGCGAAAAATTAATATATCCATCTGAAACTTCTCACCTATCTCACAATACAAGTAACCCAGATCTTAAATTAACTTTAAATGGTTCTACATCTATGTCTAAACTGTGCAATGCATTAGGAGAAACCTTTATGCAAGAATATCCAAACATTACTGTTGAAAAATCAGATACTGGTTCTAGTGCTGCTATAAAGGCCGTCGTTGATGGTTCTTCACTTATAGGAAATCTATCAAGATATCTTAAAGAAGATGAAATAAACGATTCTATAGTTCCTATCACAATTGCCCTTGATGGCATTGCCGTAATCGTCAATGCTAAAAATAAGATAAATGATATTTCGTCTGTAACACTTAGAGATATATTTACTAAAAAAATTACTAATTGGTCTGAAATAGGTGGTGAAAATAAGATCATTCATCTAATCGGCAGAGAATCCTCATCTGGCACAAGATCAGGTTTTGAGGAATCTTTAGGATTAAATTCATCATATATTAAATATGATGCAGAATACCCTGAAACCGGAGATATAATTTCAAAAATAAATAATGACGAAAATGCTATTGGTTATTGCTCACTTTTCTCAGTTTACGGAAACATAAAAGCCCTTAAAATAAACTCTATAGAAATAAATGAAGAAAATATTTCAAATAATTCTTATCCTATTAAAAGACCATTTATCCAAATATACAATAAAAAATCTAATTCAAACACAATTAAACTATGGTTTGATTTTGTTAAATCAGAGAAAGGTAACCTTATCATAAGAAAAGAAAAATTAGTTCCTATTCAAATAGACTTTGAAAGGAGTAATAGTATTGAATAACAAAAACTTAGATTTCAACAAAACTAAAACAAACAATACACTAATAGAGCTTATCCCTATAATATTAGGAATAATCTCTATGTTTAATTTTTTTTTAACTTATATAAAATACGAATTTTCAGGACTAATTTATAAGGCTTCTGCATTTGACTTACTAATCGCAAAAGGATTACTCGTAGAAAACTCAATAATAAAAATTCCTATATCTATTAAACTAGCTATTTTTATAGGTATTTTATCATGTATAACCGCTATAATCATGTTAATCTATAACAAACTAACTCTAGCCGGGATTCTTTTTGTTATTTCCTCTTTATGCCCAATAGTTGTTCTTTTATCTGGAACAAAAATTAATTATTCTCTAATGAATTCAGGAGTTAACTATATAAACACAAAATACACTTTACCTTTTTTCCTAACACTAATATTTAATCTAACTGCTTCTATATTTTCTATATTATTAAAAGGTAACGAAAAATTGGCAGAATGTATCTTTTTCTCTTTTTCATGTATTTCTATAATGTCTGTAATAATAATTACCGTTTATATGTTCATATCAGGAATTCCTGCCATTTACGAAATAGGCTTATTAAAATTTTTATTTGGTACAAACTGGGAACCTTCTAATAATCAATATGGCATACTTCATCTAATACTATCCTCTATTTTTTCTATGATAGGCGCTATAATTATTGGTATCCCCATAGGTCTTTTAAGTGCTGTTTATTTATCAGAAATCGCATCAAAAAGGATTGCTAACCTAATTAGACCATTAATTCAATTATTAGCAGGAATCCCATCTGTTGTTTACGGATTTTTTGGTATGCTTATAATTGTACCTTTTATAAAATATGTCTTTCCTAATACTTTAGGCGATAGTCTATTAGCTGCCATTATAATACTATTTATAATGGTGCTACCCACAATAATAAGTACAAGCGAGATTTCTCTAAAATCTGTTCCAAATACTTATAAAGAAGCCTCTCTAGCATTAGGAGCTACATCGATAAAAACTATATTTAGAATTACGATCCCCGCTGCAAAATCAGGCATAATTTCTGGCATTATACTTGGTGTTGGTCGCGCCATCGGTGAAACAATGGCTGTTATTATGGTTGCCGGAAATGTTGTAAACTACCCAGCACTCCTTAAATCTGTAAGATTTCTCACTACTGGTATCGTCCTTGAAATGTCCTACTCATCTGGATTACACCGCCAAGCACTATTTGCAATAGGTTTGATACTTTTCATATTTATAATTATAGTTAATATATCATTTACATTAATTTCTAAAAAAGGAGTTAATATTAATGAAAAATAAAAAAATAATGGTATATATAAAAAAAAATAATATATCTGATACCTTATTAAAAGCATCCATATATATATGCATAACAATTACGATGGTAATCCTATCAAGTATAATCCTATATATACTTTTAAATGGTATTCCACATATAACATGGAAATTTCTTTCTGACCCATATTCAGAAGTCAACGAAAGCAACAAAGGTATTCTTCCGATGATAATAAATACTTTATATATAATAATTATAACTATATTAATTTCAACACCAATTGGAATATCTTCTGCTATTTATTTAACTCAATATGCCAAACAAGGCAAATTTGTAAAACTAATACGATTTACAACAGAAATTTTATCGGGGATTCCTTCTATAATATTTGGCCTTTTTGGATATACAGTTTTTTGTGTTATGTTTAATTTAGGTACATCTATAATAGCCGGTTCTCTAACCATGTCCATATGCATACTTCCTATAATAATTAGGACTACAGAAGAATCTTTAATGTCTGTACCAAATTCTTATAAGGAAGGGGCTATAGCCTTAGGTGCTGGAAAATTTAAAGTTATAAAAAATATCATAGTTCCCTGTGCTATGCCAGGAATTATAACCGCAATAATCTTATCTATGGGGCGAATAATTGGTGAGTCGGCTGCACTATTATACACCTCCGGCATGGCATATAATATTACAGATAAAATTATTAGCCATATATCTCAAAGTGGTAGAACTCTTACTTTACATCTATATCAAAATGCAAAACAAGCTGCCAGTGAAAATGCTTTCAATGTTGCTTTTGCAACTGCTGCTGTACTTTTAATTCTAGTCTTTGTACTAAATATAATCGCAACCTTGCTTTCACGAATTCTCAAAAAATAAAAAGTCAATACTTTATTGAATAAGGAGAACATCATGAAGTCCAAATTGTCTATTAAAAACCTTAATCTTTATTATGGAAGTTTTCATGCATTAAAAAATATAAATATAGAAATCTTATCTAATAAGGTAATTGCCTTTATAGGACCTTCTGGTTGTGGAAAATCAACATGCTTAAAAACTATTAATCGCATGAATGATTTAATTAATAATTGTAAAATAACAGGCAAAATAATAATAGACAATAAAGATATATATAGTTCTAATATAGATGTTAACTTATTAAGAAAAAATGTTGGAATGGTTTTTCAAAAGCCAAACCCATTTCCGATGAATATATATGATAATATCGCATACGGACCTAGAATTCACAAAATAAAAAATAAAAAAATACTAGATGAAATAGTAGAAAAATCATTGACTGCCGCTGCATTATGGGACGAAGTTAAAGATCGCTTAAAAAGTCCAGCATTAGGACTATCTGGAGGACAACAGCAACGATTATGTATTGCTAGGACTCTAGCCGTATCTCCAGAAATAATATTAATGGACGAACCTACATCCGCTTTAGATCCAATATCAACATTAAAAATAGAGGATCTAATTGAAGATCTTAAAAAAAAATATACGGTAATAATAGTAACACACAACATGCAGCAAGCTGCAAGAATATCTGATATGACCGCCTTTTTCCTAATGGGTGAAATTATTGAATATTCAAAAACTTTAGATATGTTTAACAATCCAAAAGATAAAAGAACAGAACAATATTTAACAGGACGATATGGATAAAATTGTAGGAGAAAAATATGCTTAGAAAATCATTTTTTAATAAATTAAAACAGTTAAATAAAAAAATAATACGTATGGGATTAGAAGTTGAAAACAAAATGGAACAAACAATAAAAGCTATAAATCATACCGATATAGAAACCGCCAAAAATGTATATCAAAATGATAACACTATAAACAAAATCGAACACAGTATTGAACAATACTGTATTAATTTACTTGCTTTAGAACAACCAATCGCTGGTGATTTAAGGCATATAACCGGATACCTTAAAATCATAACTGATCTCGAACGAATTGCCGATCAATGCGCGGATATTTGCGAAATCATAATAAATGACGGAATAAACCAATTAAATCCATATCTAAATAACATAAAAAGATTGCTTAATATAGCATACCAAATGCTTTTGAAAACAGTTGAACTATTTTCTGATAAGGATATTGATAAAGCTATTTTTTTATGTAAAAGTGATGATGATATTGATAACAGATATGCAGATATCGTATATTTTATTTGCAAAAATATGAAAGAAAATTCAGATGATATCATGGGAGATATGAGTCTTATATTTATAAGTAAATATATAGAACGAATAGGAGATCATTGCACAAATATCGCAGAATGGATAATTTATATTAAGACTGGCGAACATCCTGATCTAAACTATTAAATTATCTTATATATTCATAATTCATTAAATACTCAGCATATATATATCCAGAAACAAATTAAAAATATTTTATAATTTATATATATGCAGGTGATTTTTTGAGATTAAAATATAAGTTTAAAAAAAATTATATTATTATTACATTTCTTTTTATAATTATGATAATCTCAAGTTTAATTGTGCTCAATTTCACATATGCCGAAACAACGTTAACCAGACTAACCAACACAAATGATACAGAAAAAAAAGATTTTATAAAGTATGTAGAATTTAATGTGCCTTACTTTGCTTTAGAAAAAGCAATGAATATAGATATAAAGTCACAAGAAGAAGAAACCAAAATAAATTGGATAGATATTTTAGCTTATTTGGCAGCTAAATACGGTGGTGACTTTAAATTATATAAAGAAACAGATATGGATGACATAATAAAAATATTAAAATCGGGTAAGTCTATAGAAGAGTTAACATCCAACATGAAATACTATTCATATTATCACGAAGTATACACAGCAATCCTCGGGGAATATCTTGGAAATTACACAACAAATGATGGTCAAGAAAAATACGGGTTAAAGGTATTTTCTCCTATAGCTAAAACATATCCATTTAGCCATTGTGATGACTTTGGGACATCCAGATCATACGGATACAAACGCAGACATTTAGGACACGACCTAATGAGTGCAGTTGGTACTCCTGTTATCGCAATTGAATCGGGAACTGTTGAAATACTTGGGTGGAATCAATATGGTGGATGGAGAATTGGAATCAGAAGTCACGATCAAAAAAGGTATTACTATTACGCGCATTTAAGGCAAAACAGGCCATATCATGTAGATTTATGCGAGGGAAAAGTTGT
>CAKSGI010000134.1 GCA_934454005.1 uncultured Eubacteriales bacterium
TACTCTTACAGCCATTGCCAAAACTTTTGTTTTTGAGCCATATGTACTAAAAGAAGATGATTTTGGTTATGTATCGATTTATATTGGTGCTGCTATTGAAAGATGCTACTACAAATCACAAAAGAAGAAAAATGTATTGTTGGTATGTGGCAGTGGTCAGGCTACTACACGAATGCTTGAGACAAGGCTTAATATTGTATTTCCTGACAAAATAAACATTGTAAAATGTCTGTCATATAATGAATATTCAAACTACACAAAAGAAGATGTGAAAGATATTGATTTTGTTATCACTACTATCACTCTTGATAACAGCCTTCTTCCATTTGTTATGGTTGACTTTGCGCTGAACAATAAAGATGTGGAATCCATTAACAGACATCTATCAAAGATGTTACACAAGCGTCTTCAAATGTTTGATCATTTCTTTGATAAGGATTTGTTTATGAGACTAGATGGCAACTTTACCAAAGAAAAAGTAATAAGACATATGTATGAAAAGACATACAGCAAAGGTATTGTTGATGAACGATTTATCGATTCTGTTCTCAAGCGTGAAACTATAGGCAAAACAAACATGAATGATGTTTTTGCTCTACCACATCCTATGGAGCTTTGTGCTACTGATACCAAAGTTGTTGTTGCTCTTTTAAACAATCCAATTCAATGGAATGAAAGCAATGATATTCAAATTGTATTTATGCTGGTAATTAAACAGGGCGAGCAAAAAGATTTTGAACATTTATATGATATCTTTATTGAAATAATTAGCGACAGCAAGTTACAGCAAAACATTATCAAATCCCAAACATATGAGGAATTTATGGATGTTTTGTATGACGGAATAAAATAGATTTTAGAAGTATTCCATGTCCCGTAACTTCGCTTTTTACTTAATATACAAAAAAATTGACCAAGGAAATCCTGGTCAATTTTTTTGCTATGAATTATCTTTAAAAGCCATTAAAATCAACTTTTTTTGGTAAATTTACTCAAATCTAAATTCGGGTCTGATGTTACTAGACCAGCAGCATTTGTTCCTAAATAAAATTGTATCACAATAGAATCCAAATTATGCTCCCCATGTATTGAAATAGTTACATCGTTAAATTTTGATGCAAAAGATTCAATAGAATCATAATTAGATAGTAAATTTTCAATACTACCATATGACCCCTCAATACCATTTTTCATATCCCTTTCAACATCCTCATACACATTTACAGAAGATATGATTAATTCAGAATTTTTAATATTTTCAATAAATTCTAACACCTTTTCATCTTCTTCTAAATGGTAAAAATTATAATATTTATTATTTTCTTCACTCTTCTCATATCTTTCCATTATGTCACCTATGTTCAACTATTTCATTGTCACCAAACTGACTGTACAAGCACAAACTATACCGTTCACACGCTAAAAGATTAGTATCTACTTGTAATATTTATTTACAGCCTCCACAGCTTCATCTTTGGATAAATCAAATTTCTCTTCTACCTTTTTTTCGATTATATCTGTTGTAATTCCCAATTCTTTTGCCACTTCTATGAGTGCTTTTATGCCTTCTTGTATACCTGCCTGTTTGCCCTCAAGAACCATATCTTCTAATGCCTTACACATATTAACTTCCTCCTTATTTTTCTCATACTGCTTCATATCTATCTCTGCCTTTCCAAATGTTTTTATCATTCTAGCAGATTCAATATCCATATGTAAATAGTATTCATGATTGTTTTCCAAAATTTCTTTAACTTTTGCCACACTGTCTGATGCATTGATAAATTCTAACACTTTTCCCAGTTCTGTTCTAAACTTTGAGAAGTCCTTTATGTCTTTTGGCTCTATTAAATTAATGTGATAATCATTTACATATCTTAAAATATCCAAGTCTATTTCCTTAAACATTTCATATAAACTTTTAGGGCCATCCCAAGCTTCATTGCCCCAATATAGCACTAACGTAATTACCGGAGTGATTTTATCACTCTTTGTTATTCCTGACAGATATTCTGCGGAATTTAATTTATCTTTTTTCTTTTTGTGATCTTTTTCTATTCTGTTGACCTGCCCTGAGTAATTTAGAGAATCATAAAGCATGTTTCTTACAGGCATTGCATAATGAACATCTGACTGATTCTCTATGCCCAAAAGAAAATATGTATAATGATTGTCACTTTTTATTACACACTTTTTAATAATGTCTCTATACTTTTCAACAAAAGTGTTTTTATACTTCTCACTGTAGGGAAGGGCTATTTCGCTTACGCTTTCTTCTTTTAAGTCTTCTGATTTTATAACCTGCTTTCCATTGTATAAATAATAATTAAACACATCTGCAAACTTTTCATCGTCTGACATGTACTTTTTTGCTAACAAATCCTGTTTTCCCATACCATAACCTTTCTTTACTCATCTAATTATTGTTTCTTGTCTCATTTTGTCACAAATTGTATAAGTATATATATGATATAGTATTTCTCTTGGTTTGTCAACATATTATTTTATATTAACAACATTTTATATAAGTGTTTATGTTTTTTACAAAAAAATACCTGCCACATCTCTAATATGGCAGATATTTTAGATTATCTTTCTATTTAAAATATAAATTGTTATTCTGTTGTTTCATCTTTCTCATCACTATGTACATCTTGCTTTTTACCCATTTTAATGCACAATATCAAAGATGTTACAAATATCGATGCAACTAATAATGCTTGTACTCTATACAAAATTTTCATATCCCCATTTCCAATTCCTGATAATATACCTACCAAACTTCCAAGTATGAAATATCCATCAATAACCATCTGTATATTTTTTAGTATATATCCTTTGCGCGATTTATATATTTTCGTAATAAATAGTATTGATATAATTAATGGTATAGACATACTAATAATTACCGCTAAAACCATTCGTAATACATGTCCTACATTTAACGATAATGTCGGAACCTCCCTCATCGCATATACTGTATACATAATACATTCAACAATTATGCATACTATTGTTAAAATCAATGGTAGATATTTTTCTTTTCCAAGTTCTCTTAATTGGCGTTTCCTGTTTATTTCCTTTTTAGAAGTATTTTGTGTTTCTACCGCTTTTGTAACACTTTCTTTGTCTATTGTCTTTCCGCAATGAGGACAAGTTGTTGCAAATTCAGAAACTGCCATATTACAATTCGGGCATTTGATCATCCTCTTCGTCCTCCACATTTTTTTCCAAGAGTTTGATTATACGTTGATTCTGTTCCTGCGTTACTTTATCAGGAAGACTTAGCACATAAATATATCCAAATATTCCAAGCCAGAAGCACCATGCCCACGCATGAACTTCATCTCCATATCCTTTCATTGCAGCCACTTCAGACATTTTATATGCCAACACAATATTAGCTACAAAAATTGCAATTATTACAAGTGACAAAACTGAAATTATACCTTCCATATTTTTTCTCCTTTTCTATTGTATTTTATTGATAAAACTATTTTAACATATGACATATACTGTTTTTTTCAACAACTGACCCCTACAAAATCATTCAACTAAAATATTATTTGCTATTTTTGTAGGTAAACCTTTTATTGAAACTTTTATTTTTCCGACTACATATTATCTTTGCATAAATCATATATTTTATTATAGTCACTGAATCGTTCAGTATGTTTTATCTGTTGCAAATATTTAATTGCCACAAAGCCATTATCATCAGCATACAAACTCAATTGTGCCTGTATATAACAATATGTATCATAATCGCTATTTTTAATTTCTTCAGCTTTCTTCTCTACTTCAGATCTATGACTCTTAGCTAAATCTTTTGTTAATACTCCATTCTCAGGAAATTTTTCTAAATCCATGCTTGCCTGCTCTTCTTTTGTTGGTGGTGTTACAGCCTTGTATATTGCATATCCGCCAAAAATTATTACAAGCGCCGATGCAATTATGGCAAAGGTTATTATAAATTTTTTTCTTCGTCTTTCTTCTTCTAATTTTTTAATTTTACTTTGCTCTGCTTCTATTCTTTGTTTTTCCAGTTCTTTTTCTTTCTCAGCTTTACGTCTTACATCAAACTGTGCTTGTAAATATTTTTCATCTACTTTTTCATTCCACCATTTCACTGTTTTTCCACAATTATAGCATGGCTCCTCTACTTTATCAGTCTCATTGTAATTATAAGCTCCACATCCACATACAGCCGTTTTCCCCAATTTTTGTGGAAAATAAATTCCATGTTTCAGAGTTATCTCAGGAATGTTTTCGTAAAACTTTAACTGCTGCAAACATTCTTCATTTAGTATCTCTTCAGCAAATTTCATACTAATTTTTTCAAAATGTTTAGTGCCATCTGAAGTCCATATACTTCCATCTTCATATATAACTTTTGTACATGTAATAGTTATTTTTCTGGTATATGCATTCTGAAAATATATAGGTTCTCTTCCTCCGAACTCTTCTCCTCTGGCAACTACTTTGTCCCGATATATATACTCAATGAGGTCTCCTAACTCATGATTTTCTATGTCGAAACATTTAACATTAATGTACGTTGCCAAGATATTTTTCATTCCAATATTTCTTAACTTGACCTGTGCAAATATACTGTTTTTAACATTGTCTTTTGTCAATGCATATTTTTCAATAAACAATGGGCAATCCGACATGTAATATTTTTCATAAATATATAACTGTTTATAATGTTCCATTTCTTATTCCTTCCTTTGTTGAACATATTTGATGGATACATTTTAACATATGACATATAGCACTTTTTTCAACAACTGACCCCCTATTCCCCCTTTTTCTTGCACACAAAAAATGCTATTTAGCTCTTCACTAAATAGCATTTTTGTGTTAGTTTTTTTGTTATACTATTAAATTTATTCATAATAATATAATATTCAAAACCATTATAAATTCTACTTAAAATTTAATTTCCTCATTCGTCATCTTTTATATATTTTGCATTAAAAGTTGTAGCTAATACTTTAAAAATATATTCATTAAATAATCAGACCTGTTCAACAACATCTGCACTGCTTGGTAGTGCATTTAAATTTCTGGCTAAGTCTTTCTTTGGATTTCTAATTTTGCTCTCATAATTTAATTCATTTAGTAAAATATCTTCACATTCATCATCACTTAGTTGAGCTAAAATATCCAGTTTCAACCTTGCTCTTGACGTTCCAACATAATATAGTAATATATTTTCTCTAAAAAAAGTATCCCGATCTACATCAATAAGTATAACTGCGTCTGCCTCTAGACCTTTAAACCTTCTGCAAGTTGAAAATTTAATCTTCTTTTTATACTTATCTTTATCATTTATATATGAACTAATTATGCTCTTCTCCTTGCTTTTACATGACAATATCACAATATTCTGATATTTTTCTTTTAGAGTTTCTATTATGTAGTCTAATCTTTTTATTAAGTTTTCTTCGGAATCACTATAATGAATTTTAGCCGGTGTTCCCAAAATTGAACCTGGTTTCATCTTAGGGCTT